>CAZSOP010000276.1:0-6138 GCA_964608385.1 uncultured Cytophagia bacterium | reverse complement strand
TTTTTAATAAATGTTGTACAAACCAAATTTGAGATAAATACACTTCCGTACTGCAACAACAAACCGTTTAAAAAGAGCTGTAATTTTTCCAGTTTTCTCTTGTAATTTACAATTATATCAAGTACCATAATATGGTTGTATATTTATATATAAAATGGGGTAAATCTATGAACAGCACACCCGATGCACAGCGCGACCGCTGCAGATCGACTATGCTTTTTTGCGTTTACACACCTGACAAGTAACCTTGAACTCACTGGCTTTGCCGTTCTTTTGTCAAGTTATATAAAACATCTGATTTTATGAACAGATATTTTAACCACTCACCAGATGAAACACTATAAAGATTTTTGTAAAGGCTTTCAGGCGGAACTAGTCAAAGATTACTTTTATCTCCTGATGCAATGATTTACATATCGGCTGTATTTTTATGCACAGCTTCTGTTGCTGAAGGCTCAACAAGTCTGTTTTACGGTTTTGAGAAACCTCCACAAAACATAATCCCGGTCAAGCCTGCCCGTTATTGAGCTGCTTTTTCTGCACGGATTATGTTTTTGTTTGGGAACCATCGTATAAAGTTCACTATTCTTTCGAACAGAATCTTAAATAATAGTACATATTTTAGAGGAGGTAGAGGTATGAGACGATTTAACATGATCAGTGCCTTGATCGTTTCGCTGATTTTGTTTGCTTCACTTGTTCAATCTCAGGACTTGACCAATCTTGAATTGATCGCCCACTACCCGTTATCATCGACTGCGAATGATACCACAGGAAATTATGCTCCCATGGAATTGACGAATACACCCTTTCGGGATGGAGGGATTTACTGCAATGGTATTTATCCGGATGGCAGTCCAAATGCCTGTGATGCAGTTACACCGGATATATCAGGGTTGAATTCTAAATCCTTTGCAGTGAGTGCAGATTTTAAAATCGACAGCCTTTTGAATAGAAGACCGATCCTGATGTGTGGAGATTATTATAGATGGAGCATTATTTTCACAGACGAAGATGATAGTACAATTAGCCTTTCTCAAAGCTCTGCATTGTTTAATGCTCATACTTCCGATGCCCGTTTTTCTTTGAACATCTGGCATGAGATCATTTACGTTTACGACAGCACAGCTAACATGGGCTGGTTATATCTCGATGGTGTCGCAATAGACAGTTCAGACTCGCCATTGGATGACAATAACGATCGCACTTTTACTATTACACATGGCGGTGAGGGCAGGACATTCAAGGGATATTTAAAGGATTTAAAAGTCTATTCCATGGTTGACACTCCGACTTTGCTGCAGCAGGACTCGCTGGCTCTGGTGGCATTGTACGACAGCACAGTTGGCGCCAACTGGAAAAATAACGATAACTGGCTCACGGGTCCGGTAGAAACCTGGTATGGAATTACAGTAGAAGGGGGACGCGTAACCCTGGTCGATCTGGATTACAATAACCTGACCAGGCATATTCCGCCGCAGATCGGCAACCTCGCGTATATTGAAAAATTATATTTGCACGATAATCATCTCTGCGGAACCATTCCGGCAGAATTTGGCAATTTCAAAAATTTGTTGTTTTTAGATTTCCACGACAACCAGTTTGAAGGTTCCATTCCTGCCGAACTCGCCAATATGCAAGCCTTGAGACATCTGAGTATTCAGAACAATTTTTTTTCCGAACTGCCGGATTTGTCTGCTATGTCGGCTTTGGAGCGTTTGCGCGTACAAGATAATCGTTTCACATTTGAAGACCTGGAACCGAATATCGGCATTGCAGACTTTATCTATTCTCCACAGGACAGCGTTGGTGCAATAAAGGATACCATGGTAACCGAAGGAACGAACTTGAATTTTTCCGTCACAGTGGGAGGAACGGCCAATCTGTATCAATGGTATAAGAATGGCGTTAAGATCACCGATTCGGATAGTTGTTTTTTATCGATCAGCACAGTCACTCCATCCGACTCTGGTCTCTATACCTGCCGGATCACCAACACCATTGCATCGGCATTAACCTTGCACAGCCGTCCCGTTTCCGTTCATGTCATGCAAGTTTCAGGTGTATCAAAGTCAAAAAAGGAAATCCCGGCCAGATTCACATTGTTTCAAAATTATCCCAATCCGTTTAATCCAGAAACCCGTATTGATTATTATCTACCCATAGCCTCTACAGTCAGGTTACAGATTTATGATGTAAGAGGGCGGGTCGTACGTAAACTGATTCAGGGCAATCGCTCTGCCGGTTTTCATTCAGTGGTTTGGGACAGCCGTAACAGAAATGGTCGAAAAGTAGCAGCAGGTATTTATCTCTGTCGCCTCGAGACAATGGTAGATGAAACCGCTCAAAGAGAACACTTGGAGATCAGGAAAATGGTGCTTATAAAATAAGACGCTTAATATTGGTATTTGTGTTTTTCAGTTGACTATTCAGCTTTATCAAGTTGATGGAAATACTCCGATGTCTAAAATTCATAAACACAGGCTATGCGAGAAAAAAACTTTTCATATCCCGCTATAAAATTCGTACATTGAGCACTATTATGTGCCTGTAAACAAGAATTTTAATAGCGTGGATTACCAATGACACACAATGACGTTCTTATTTCACATCCTTATGCTTTACTTGCGATTATGATGCTGACTCCGGTTGTATTCATCGGCTTGGAGAAAAAGACTGGCTGGAAATTATTTGATATTTTTCCTCCTATTATCTGGATATTTGTGGCGCCGATCGTCATGAGCAGTCTGGATGTCATTCCAAATGAAGCACCGATTTATAACAATTTCAAAGCTTTTGCCGTTCCCATGTTTATTGTTCTGATGTTGCTGGACGTGGATATCCGCGCTACGATAAAAATTGCCTTCCGCAGTATGGGGGTCGTCGTGCTCGGATCGATCGGTGTGGTGATTGGCGGTATGGTGGCGTTTTTCCTGCTCAGAAATCATCTTGGGCCCGACGCCTGGCGCGGATTTGGCGCTCTGGTGGGCAGCTGGATCGGCGGCACTGGAAATATGGCAGCTGTGGCCGAAGCCGTGTCCACGCCCCCGACTCTGATGGGAATCGTGGTGCTGGCGGACACGTTTATTTTTATTCTATATTTTCCGCTGCTGTTTGCCGCGAAACGCTGGGGCAAATCGTTTGCACGTTTTGCCCGTGTAAGCGAAGAACAATCAGAGAACACTTATAAAGCGGTCAATGATCTGAAACAAAAGTCCAAGGAAGTGAACTTTCGTGACATACTCGCTCTTTTTGGCGCCGGTTTTTTACTCATCTGGATCGTTGAAATGATAGCCGCATATATGCCGGTGTTACCGGGCATTTTTACTGAAAAAACCTGGGAAATCCTGATCCTGACCACATCAGGACTGATCCTGGCGACCACGCGATTTCGCAATGTCCCGGGCACCAGTGCACTATCGATGGCTCTGGTGTATACCTACCTGTCCATGATCGGCGCTCAGGCAGATCTGGCTCAGGCGGCTACGGCACCCTATTTTATGCTGGCAGGTATCATCTGCATGATTGTGCATCTATTGCTGGTTGTGCTGGGCGCACGTCTGTTCAAAGTTGACATCCACATGGCCGCAATTGCCAGCGTAGCAGCTATCGGTGGTGCAGCCTCGGCTCCTGTGGTTGCCGCATATCACCGAAAAGAACTGATTCCTATTGCCATTCTTCTCGCCCTGGTCGGCTATGCTCTGGGCAATTATCTCGGACTTGTTGCCGCATACGGATGCCGATTGATGATGTGAGCTTTTTGTATATCTCTCTATATCATTGATCAAACTCGATGGTTATTGTATTCTAACACAAATCACCCCTCCACTGAAGTAGAAATGAAAACAGTTTTAGAGAATATGGCGAAAAAATCTGTTGTACTACAGTTTTACATTGAAATCATGATTAAAAATAGCCACCGTAAACCAAGTCAGTGGAACTATTATCTCTTGCTGAACAAACAGCACCGCTAGCTCTTCACTAATTGTTTTACTTCTGGCATTAGCAAACATTGGCTCACAAATTCGCAGGAGACGCCTCATGCAAAGCACTATCCGATCAATTGCAACAACAGTGTTGATATTCTGCCTGCTGTTGGGGGCAAGAACCGGGGCAGCTGAGGATGCCGCCAACAAGCAATATGACTATTTGGGGATTGTCAAGGCCTACGCCAATACAATGATCGAACACGGCCGGGATATATACGGCAAGCAGCCGACACCGCTTTTTGCTGTCGCACTGGATCGGAAAACCCTCAATCCCGGACTCTTTCCAACTATTGAGGGTATACGGGAACACGATCGATGTACGACAGGTGCCAATCCGATGCATGATCAGAACCTCTACCAGGTTTTCTATGCCCTGACGAAAATTACCGGAGAAAAGACATATTCAGAGGAGGCAGATAAGACGCTCTTGTTCTTCTTTAAGAATTGCCAGAGCCCGGCAACGGGGCTGCTTGCCTGGGGAGAGCATATGGGGTGGGACTTTTACAAAGATAAAGTACATGGAGACACACACGAGTTCTTTCGCCCGTGGGTGCTATGGAATCAATGCTATAAGCTGGCGCCTGATGCGATTATAGCCTTTGCAAAAGGGCTATGGGATCACCAGATCGACAATCAGCAAACCGGAGAGTTCTCCCGCCACGCCGGCTGGGTTAAGCACCGCACCGGGGGACAGAACGAGTATCCCCGTCATGGCGGATTTTACATCAGCACCTGGGCAATGGCCTATCGCCTAACGCGGGATGACCTATACACCGATGCGGTTGAAACGCTGGTTGCCATGTACAATCGCCTCAGCTCCGATAAGACGGGTGCCATTCCCTGCTCATCAAATCCGGAACGGGCACGAATCATGTGGCCGGAAAGCAATCTGTCACTCGCCGTTGATCTCACCGCCGCAGCACCCGCTTTTCCTGAGGCGCTACGGGCGAAAATGCTCGCAAGAGCGGCTACGACAGATAAAGTGTATCTGTCTCTGAAACACGACCTGACGACCGATGGTATCGGTTTCGTGGCCGGTGCTGATATTCATACGCTTGAGGCCCGAACAAAAGGCAACTGGACGCATACGCGATTATGGGCGACCGGATACGGCAAGGTGACAGATGCACAAGTCGCCAATCTTTGCTATCTGCGATACGACCAGCTGTCTGACAGAACGGAAAAACAGAGTTATCGGAAACTGATCCTTCAATGTGCCGATCGCTACCTGAAGAGCACTCCCGATCTTGCCCGTACCATCTATCCGGGCCCGATGGGAGATGTCATTTTCCACCTTATGGCCGCGTATGCCATTACCGGTGACAGCAAGTACTTAAAGCGAGCAGAGCTCTTTGCAAAAATAGCGATCGACTGTTTTTTAACGGAAGACTCTGCTCTGCCAAAAGCCTCTTCCCGGCACGACCATTATGAAGCGATCACCCGGGCCGATACGATGATGATGGCCCTGCTAAAGTTGTGGCAGACTCAGAACATGCCTGACTTGAACATTAACCTCATCTACACCGACCGGTAACTTTTTTTCAACCAGGAGGTGATTATTTCAGCAACTATCGTTTTCATCAGTTTCATCCACTTCCCGGCGTACAGAACCAGTTCTATCTCGTTCACCATCCGGTTTCCGATCTGTGCTGGATGAGCGCCAACCTAACGACCCGTTTTCAGGATCAAGATCCGGAATTTAACGCCTGGCTCAATGCCAACCCTCGCTATGCCGGTTTTTCCGGCAAGTAACGACGCATTCTGGCCCTGCTTTGCAGCTTTGACGCCCGCAACGGGTTAGCGGCCGGCTATATCATCGTTTGGCCGCTCGTTCGGCAGGCGTTCAACGACTGCGGCCTGCTCATCGATGATGACGATCTGCTGGTGGTCGCCCGGACGTCGCGCGGTGGGGCCAACCAGCACGACAATGACCTGATCACCTTTCACCGCATCCGACATTTTCGCCAGCGCGCATCGTTTCTGATTGCGGGCAGAGATTCAGTATTGCAAAAGTAATTCTATTATTCTAAAAAAATGGAGCTCACGATGAGACCAAGCCAACAACCTATTTATTGGACGTTTAAATATATATTCATGGCTCATCCGGTTAATGCGTACCCAAAACCGCCAAGCTCGCCAAGAACGCTGA
>CAZSOP010000275.1:0-6138 GCA_964608385.1 uncultured Cytophagia bacterium | reverse complement strand
GTTAACACAGACATAACCACCAACGCAAACGAAATCGCAAAAGGTAGTTTCCCTGCATTTGAAGCCGTGGTTGAAACGCGACCGAAAAAAACCTTATGGCCGACGTGCAAAAACCAGGCAAAAGCAATAATAATCTCCAACAAAAAAGGTATCAGCAACAGGATACCCGCTGTTCCCCCAACATCAAGGGTTCCGATCAGGAGGTAAAATTTGCTCCAAAAACCGGAGAAAGGGGGTATACCGAGTATTGCAAACATACCTGTAAAAAAAGTAATTGCAATCAAAGGTGACGTTTTTGCCAGACCGCTTAATTGCTTAATGCTTCGGCTGCCGCTGACATAGGAGATGGCGCCGACACAGAGAAACAATAATCCTTTACCGACACCGTGATTCATAATGTGCATCAGACCGCCCATCAGACCTGTTGTTGACCCCATGATTCCCAGCCCGATACCAAACAGAACATAACCCAGATGCGCGATGGTGGAATAGGCCAGTAATCGCTTGAGATCATCCTGGTAAAAGAACAAGTAAAGCGCAATCAACATGGTAACCACCGCCATAATTCCGACCAGGAGTCCGGATCCAAAAGCCAAATCACTGTTTGCAACAGCAAGTCTCGATATCAGAAACACGCCGGCTTTAACCATCGCAGCAGCGTGCAAGTACATACTCACCGTTGTCGGAGCGGCCATTGCATCCGGAAGCCAGGTAAAGAACGGAACCTGCGCTGATTTGGCCCAGGCAGCGATGAGAAAAAAGAAAAAGACCCAGCCCTTTAGAGCAGGTGAGAGCTGACCGACGGCAGAAAACTCGAAACTGCCGGTTGATACGAACAAAATGACCAGGCCAATAGCAAAAAAGATACCACCGGAAAATGTCATAAGCAGAGCCTTGAATCCCGCTTTTAGTGAATCTTCATTTCTGTAATGCGAAATCAATGCCCACGAACAGAGCGTTGTCATTTCCCAAAAAATATAGAGCTGAAACAAATTGGGGGAGATGGCGACGCCGATCATCGAAGCTACGAATAAAAGCATCCAAAAGTGATGTCTCTGCCTGCCTTCTTCAGAGGGATGTTCTTTGTTGCCCCTGGATAGATAAGCCGTACTATAAACGATATTCAAAAATCCAAGTACAACGACCACCAAAAGCATGATCAAACCGAGCGGATCAATCTGAAAGCCAAACAGACCATCAGCAAGATAGTCTTTCAGCCATTGCAGCTGAACGGGAACGGTACGAAATGAAAGGTCCGGCGGAAGATTCAAAAAAAGAGCAGCGGTTAAAAGCAATGCTCCTGTGCCCGCGATAACGGCAATGACATTCGTTCCTTTCTTTACCATCCCGGCAATGACAGCACCCAAGACCGGAAAAAGCAGTAACAAAATTAGTATTGTTCCCATGCGTATTCACCTATGTCCGTGTTTTCGACAGACCTTTGAAAATTTCTTCTAATTTTTCAAGTGTTTCTTGCACTTCATCGCTTAATGGCGAATGGTAATCCGTCCGTTTGGGCTGGACACCCAACAAAAATACTTTGGCCTTGATTTCTGTTGATAAATAGTGCATCAGCAAACCCAAGGACGGTCGATGAGATGAAAATCGATTTTCAAATTCCACCGTCTCCATCAGAACCACATCGCCGGGGTCTCCGTTAAAATCGATCGCATCGACCAAAATTATAGTTTGAGGGTTTTTATCGCGAACCACTCCTGTATAATTTTCAGGCATCTCTTCCGTGGCAACACCGGTGAAATTTTTCTCTTTGCTCAATCTCTCGGCCAGAATGGTGCCGACAGCATCGTCACCGCGTAAGGGATTACCGATTCCGAGCACCACCGTCCGGCCGCTAATGTATTGCTGCAGCTCTTTAGCAAGCGATTCCGACATTGATCGTTATTTTTCCGGTAACCGTTTCATTTGTTTATAGGAAAATACGGGACCGTCGACACAGACATATTTGTGTCCGATGGCACAATGCCCGCATTTGCCCACACCGCATTTCATATAGCGTTCAAGCGTTGAAATAATTCTATCTTCGGGAAATCCCATCGTCAGGAGATCCTGAATCACAAATCGAATCATAATGGGAGGTCCGCAAGTAAAGGCAACAGTGGTTTTGCTGTCTATTTTGACTTTTTCGAACAGAGTGGTCACAACGCCAACATGTCCGTCCCAATTATCATCCGCCTGATCCACGGTTTGCATGAGCGTTACATCATTACGTTTGGACCACGCTTCAAGCTCTTTGGTGTGTATCCGGTCTTTTGGTGTACGGGCACCGTATAAAATCGTAAATTCACCATAATCATCCCGTGCATCCAGCATGGGTTCAATAAGCGATTTCAGCGGCGGCAATCCGATACCGCCGGCAACAATAAGAATGTCAAATCCTTTTGATTCCTCGAGGGGAAAAGAATTTCCCAATGGTGCCCGAATACCCATCTTATCGCCGACTTTTAATCGATGCATGGCTTCGGTCACTTTGCCGACCGCCCGCACGGTAATATCAAAAGTACCTTTGTGGTTGGGATTGGATGAAAAGCCAAACGGCGCTTCACCAACGCCGAATAACGACGCTTCGACAAATTGTCCTGATTTGTAAGAAAATTTCTTGTTATATGCTTCATTCTCGAAAGAAAGCGTGAAGGTTTTTGCATCATAGGTTTCATCAATGATATCTTGAATAACCGCCACTTGAGGTAGATAAATATTTTCCATTATTCACCTTCTCCAAAAACCTTATTAGGATTGTGCTTGCGCGTTGTCGGTTTGTTTTTCCATATAGCCATCATGCCGGATACGTTTAACCACTGCCGCCATATCCAATAATCCGAATGCTTCACAAACGGTTATACAGCGCCCGCATCCGACACATCCCGGATGACCGTCCTGATTAATATAAGCATAACTTAACTTATGATAAAAACGTCTCTTAACGCGTTCTTTTGTTTGGCCCCGCGGGTTATGACCGGACGCTTCGTGAGTAAATCCGCAATATTGACAGGAATCCCAAAAGCGGAAGCGCACTCCGTTGTTTTCATCCGTCATGCTGTCCTGAACATCATAACAAGTACATAGAGGACAAACATGGGTACAACCGCCGCAACTAAAACATTCGGCGCCAAACTGCTCCCACAGCTCTTCCTTTACCCTGTTGTTGCTGATCTGAATGATCGCTTTCGCCAGATAAGCAACCGGTACCATTTTTTCATCGCATGCTTGCATCAACTGCCGACGTAAATCCTCGTCTTTTGCGGTTGCTTTGTTGGTTGTTGTTTTGCTCAGAATATCGATACCTTTTTGCGTGCCGACATCGACAAGAAAGCGATCGCCGAAATCGGTCAATTGCAGATCAAATCCAGAGTCCAGCCAGGGACCGCCATTACAGCAAATGCAAAAACAGGTGTCCAGAGGTTCGTTACAAGCCATTGAAATGACCACCATCTTATTGCGTCTGGCCCAGTAGTAATTATCCTCATAGGCTCCGCTGAAAAAGCCATCTTGATGGGCAAATCCCTGTACATCACAGGATCGAACTCCAAAAAGAATAAACGGATTGATATCTTTTGGCGGCGTGAGGTTTAAATTATTTTTTTGACCTGAAAATTGAAACAATTTTTCCCGGGTTGGGGTTAAAAAACGCTTCAGAGGTTCATATTCATTGACATACTCAAAGGTAATCTCATCCGTAGATGATATTTCATCGAACGTGACTTCCCCATCCGGCATTTTCTTGGGCCCGATGATATCATAATCGCTTTTTAGAGAAATCAACAGATCGAGAAATTGTTTTTTGTCAACGATATATTTTTCACCAACCGTCATATCAACTCTCCAATTTCGCTGCACAGATCTTGGTGGGGGTCTTGGATCTGGGCTCATATTTAAAAGAAAGCAATTCCTGGGTCAAACCATTCTTGTCATGAACAGGAACCACGATAGTCTTTTTGGGAATAGTGGCATCAGCCAACACCCTCCGCACCACCTCACCTCTTCTGGTTTTGACTTTGATTTGCCACCCCGTTCGTACTTTTAAGTCACGTGCATCTTCGTTGTTGATATAGACTGCACCATGCAGATATTCCTTTTCAAGTGTATATGAATGGTTGACCTGAGTTCCGGTAATACGGTGGAAAGGCATACGGTCAACAATCAGAGTAAACGGGTATTCATCATCCGGCGCTTCAACCGGCTCTGCAACCTTGCCATCGAGGAGAAAGGATAATGGCTGTTCAATCGCAGGTTTGGGTAGTATTACGCCACCTTTGACGCTGATCTGCTCAAAGTCGATCTCGCTATACCGATCGACCGTTTCAGTTATCCTGGTGAATATATCTGCCGCTCCCTCAACGGTCAAATTTTTACCCATTTCTTTGGCAAGGAGAGAAATGATTTCATCATCGGGTTTACAGCTACCTACAGGCTCAATGGCCTTGTAGATTCTTTGCAGGCGGCTTTCCGTGCTTGTATACGTTCCGTTCTTTTCAGCAAAGCTCGCTGCCGGCAAAACCACATCCGCCAGTGCGGCCGTCTCGGTTAAAAACAAATCCTGCACCACCAAAAGATCCAGCTTTGCCAATGCTTTTTTAACCGTTTTACAATCGGCTGCACTCCAGGTCAAATTTTCGCCAACGATAAAAAGAGCACGGATATCCTGGCCGATTTGATTGATCATTTCAGGAAGGGTGAGGCCGGGGTTCTCCGGCAGGGTGCAGTGCCAGGCTTTTTCAAAGCGCGTGCGGTTCTCTTCCCGGCTAATGGAGAGCTGTCCCGGAAGCTTGTCCGGCAATACCCCCATGTCCCAGCTGCCTTGAAGATTGTTTGAAATCATCAGAGGAAGTATACCGTTTCCTTTACCCTCAACATGACCTGTAAGCACAGCTAAATTCCACAGAGCCTCTACGGCAGCCGTGCCATTGATGGATTGGGTGACACTATGTCCATATAATATCATGCTTTTTTCGGCAGCCGCATGCATTTCTGCAGCACGAATAATGTCCAGTGCAGGAACTCCGGTTTTTTGTTCACACGCTTTGGGAGTAATATCCTTCACCTTGCTTTCCAGTTTTTCAACCTGCGCCTTTTCAACCCTGTACTTTCCGGAATCAATGATATGATTGATCATCCCATTGATTACCCAAAGAATAGTCTCTGCAGAGGGTTGAAGATGCATCGTGAAAAAGCGTGTCAACTCGTGCCGGATGTAATCCACCTCAATACAAGTGGTGCCTTTGTTAACGGATTGTAAACAGAATGAACCGATGGCAGCCAATTGATCTTTGACGTTACAACCAACCAGCAGTACATTATCCGTTTTTTCGAGGTCCAAAATAGACGCTGTTGCTGCAACCGGAAAAAGGTTGCTCTCCAGCGCTGTCAGCGTTGCTGCCTGATAAAAACGGGCGGATGTATCGATATTGTTGGTACCAATAACCGAACGGGCAAATTGTCCGAGGAGGTAGTTTTCCTCATTGGTACATTTAATCGATCCGATGAAACCGATACTATCAGGTCCATATTTGGATTTGATGTCGGATAGAGAATTTGAAACGGATTGAATTGCTTTTTGCCAGGAAATTGTTTTGAAAGAATTGTCTTGTTTAAAAAGAGGTTGGTCGAGTCGCTGTTGATGGTGGATCATCTGGTGGCCGTTCCAGCCTTTGATACAGAGCGTGCCCCTGCTCATAGGATGAGCTCTTTGCGGTAATGTTGAGAGCACCTGGCCCTCGACTGCTTCCAAATACATACCACATCCACTACCGCAAAAGGGGCAGGACGTAAGAACCTTGCTCACAAGCCTGCGCCTCCTAATTTATTCTCGCTTCCGTCTCAGTTGTATGTCTAGATATTTTCAGAACAAACGATCAAGCTGTCCAGAATCATATCCATGGCAGTAAGTAACGGTATGAGGCCTATTTTATTTCACCATTGAATACCGGGGCCTGATATCCTGTGAAATCCGTACAAGAACAAGGATCCAGAAGAGGTTCTGGAGGGTTTGTCGTTATGACACAATAAGAAAAATGAAAATAATACGCAAGCAATTTTTTTTTTGCTTGGTCATTTTGTACCCGGGATCACTCTTGTCCAAAATAGCGGTTCTTCCGAATAATGAGTACTTTTTTAACCGCT
>CAZSOP010000274.1:0-6167 GCA_964608385.1 uncultured Cytophagia bacterium | reverse complement strand
ATAATATATCATTACAAATGTAAATAAATCTATTTTATATGTGCTAAAAAATGATATCTTATATTTATGTCCCTTCCCAACGTACTTGGTGCCCATTAAAGGGGATTGCAGAATACTATTAAATAAAAAATTTGACCTGCGGAGTGTCGATAATTCAAGATGAGTGTCGATAGGAAGCCAGGACCAACACTCAAAATTTTTAGACGCTATGGGAATATGGGCGGCAACCTTCATAGGTATCAATGCCATGATTGGGACCGGTATTTTTGCGTTGATAGGTGTTGCGGTTGAATCAGTTAATTTTTATAATCGTTTATCATTCAATGTTTAAATGAAAAACAAACCCGTTTATCTCGATTATAACGCCACTACGCCGCTTGATCCGGCGGTGATTGAGGCGATGCGACCGGTTCTGGAGGAGACATTCGGTAATCCTTCCAGCACGCACTGGTATGGTGTTCAGGCAAAATTGACGGTTGCAAGGGCGCGCAAACAAGTGGCGGCTCTGCTGAATTGTGATGTTGATGGAATTATATTTACCAGCGGTGGTTCCGAATCCAACAACCACGCTATTAAAGGTGTTGCCATCGCCAATCGCAATCGAGGCAATCATATCATTACGTCGGCAATAGAACACCCTGCTGTCATTGATGTCTGTCGTTATCTGGAGAAAAATGGATTTCGCCTTACTGTTGTCGGTGTTGATGAATTCGGCGTGGTGGATTTACAAGCTTTGGAAAAAGCGATTACAGCACAAACGATCCTGATTACCATTATGCACGCCAATAATGAAGTCGGCACTATTCAGCCGATAAGGGAGATCGTTGAACTGGCCAAAGCACATCATATCGTTGTTCATACCGATGCTGCACAGAGCGTCGGGAAAATTGATGTGGATGTCAGAGACCTGGGCGTGGATTTGTTAAGCGTTGCCGGACACAAGCTTTACGCCCCAAAGGGTATCGGAGCCTTATACATCCGCCATGGTGTTAATTTGGAAAAGTTTGTCCATGGTGCGGACCATGAACAGAATCTGCGTGCCGGCACGGAGAATGTGTTGGAAATCGCGGGACTTGGGCAGGCTTGTGAGGTTGTCGGGATGAAGCTGAAAAAGAACCAGGCTCATATGCAATCGATGCGTGACCGGTTACATGTCGGTCTGAAGGCACGGATAGAAAATATCAGGCTCAATGGCCATCCACAGAAGCGATTGCCCAATACTCTGAGCCTCAGTTTTGCCGGCATCGAAGCCAATGTTTTGCTCGATGAATTGGATCAGGTTGCGGCTTCGGCCGGGGCTGCCTGTCATTCCGATTCGATCGATGTTTCGCCGACTCTGGCAGCGATGAAGGTGCCGGAGCATTTTGCCATGGGAACCATTCGGTTTTCCACCGGCCGCTTTACCACCGGGGAGGAGATCGATCGCGCCATCGATATGGTCTCCCGGGCGGCTTCGCGCTTGCAGCCCCAACAAGGCGAGGCGATCGAACCGACACAAGCTCCCAAGACGATTAAGCTGACCCATTTCACTCAGGGACTGGGCTGTGCCTGCAAGCTGCGTCCGCAGGCGCTGGAGCGTATTTTGGCGGATTTACCCAAGCCGCGGGACGCCAATGCCCTGGTCGGGCTCGATACCGGCGATGATGCGGCGGTTTATAAACTCTCGGATGAGATGGCGATCATCGAGACCGTTGATTTTTTTACCCCTATCGTTGATGAACCCCATCATTTTGGCGCAATTGCAGCGGCCAATGCGTTTAGCGATGTCTATGCCATGGGCGGTAAACCGTTATTCGCCCTGAATATAGTGGGTTTTCCCGCCAACCGTTTGCCCATGCAGGTGCTTAAAGAGATCCTGCGCGGTGCTCAGGACAAGGCCGAGGAGGCCGGGGTCAGCATACTCGGTGGCCATACCGTCGATGATCCCGAACCCAAATTCGGTCTGGCGGTAACCGGTGTTGTTCATCCGGATAAGATATTGCGCAATGCGAATGCCAAACCGGGAGATGTATTGATCCTCACCAAACCGCTGGGACTGGGAATTCTCACCACTGCTATCAAACGCGGTATGGTCGATAAACAAACACAGGAAAAAACGATTGCTTTGATGAGCATGTTGAACCGCAAAGCGTCAGAGGTGATGTCCGGATTCAAGGTAAATGCCTGTACCGATATCACCGGATTTGGCCTTCTGGGTCACTTGAAGGAGATGGTCAGAGGCAGCCGTGTCGATGCTGTTGTGCAGGCACGTCGAGTGCCGGTCATCGATTCAACAAAAGAGTTGATCGCCGCAAATGCGATTCCGGGAGGGACGCTGAACAACCTGGAGTTTGTTGACGATTGCGTCGAGTGGGGTAAAGGGATTTCGAAAACAATGCAAATTCTGCTTTGCGACGCACAGACGTCGGGTGGATTGCTGATTTCCCTGCCGGAACCAGAGGGAAAAGAGTTGCAACGGGCACTGCATCAGGAAGGGCTTGACGTTGCTGTAATGATCGGTCGTATCGTGACTGCCGGAACAGGTCGGATTTCCGTGTTGCCTGATTAGCATTATGGTCTTTTTTCTGTGGATATAACCAGTTACGAATTGAACCGCCTTTACCAAGGTGTGAACAATAGAACCGGGATTTCGGATTTTGCTTTACAAGCTAAATCCGGTCATCGTACCTGCTCTACTGCCCTTCGTTTTTAAGTATGGGGAAAGAGCAGGCAATTAAAGTGTAGCGTAAAAAATGCAGAGCAATTTAAATTTATTTTTGATCTGTTTCTGCTTGATTTTCGTTGTCGATGAGCCGAAACAGTCGTAAGAGGGAGCAGGGCATGGCATACCAGCGCATTGAGGATTATGGTGTTATAGGCGATTTATACACTGTGGCCCTGGTGGGTAAAAACGGATCTATTGATTTTATGAGTTTTCCTTACTTTGATTCCCCCACCATTTTTGCTGCTTTGTTGGATGACCAAAAGGGGGGACGATTTAAGATCTGTCCCTTGCAGGAGAATCCGAGTCAAAGACAGATTTATCTGCCGGATTCGAATATTCTCTTAACGCGATTTCTATTCCAGCATGGTGTAGCAGAAATTTCCGATTTTATGTCCGTCGACCTGGAAAATTGCCCGCATGAACTGATTAGAAGAGCCAAGTCTATCCGCGGTGAAATCGGTTTCCATATGATCTGTCAACCGCGGTTTGATTACGGTAAAAGTGACCACAAGATAGAAAAAGATGATAATGGCGTTTTGTTTATTCCGCAGAAGAAAAATATTTCCGCACTTCGGTTGCACTGTTCTGTACCGTTCAAAATTCGTGATGACGCTGTAGTCGCTGATTTTACGCTGAAATCCGGCGAATCTGCTACATTTGTCTTAGAAAAGGCCGGTGAAGGAGAATCTCGCAAGGTACATTCGCCTCATTATTCGGCCGAACGGTTCAAACAGTCTCTGAATTACTGGCGTCGTTGGGTTGGACATTCGAAGTATAGCGGCCGCTGGCGTGAAACGGTGAACCGATCCGCCCTGCTGCTCAAACTTTTAACGTTTTATCCCACCGGTGCAATTGTTGCCGCCCCCACTTTTGGGCTTCCGGAAGTGATCGGAGGTAAACGCAACTGGGATTATCGTTATACCTGGATACGTGATGCTTCATTTACATTATACGCACTTATCCGGCTTGGATATACTGAGGAAGCAGAGAAATTTATGAGCTGGATAACCGGGCGCTGCATGGCCTATAAACCGAATGGTTCCTTGAATATTATGTACGGTCTGCATGGCGAAGAACATCTGCAGGAAACGGAGCTCGATCATTTTGCGGGATACAAAGGCTCGTCGCCGGTTCGCATCGGTAATGATGCCTATAACCAGTTTCAGCTGGATATTTACGGAGAATTGATGGATTCGGTTTACCTATACGACAAATACGGCAATCCCATTTCATATGAATTTTGGACCCATCTTGTTGACATACTCTCCTGGGTCTGCAAAAACTGGCAACGGCCCGACGAGGGTATCTGGGAAGTGCGGGGCGGCAGGAAAGAATTTCTCTACTCCCGGGTGATGTGCTGGGTGGCTCTGGATCGCGGTTTACGGTTAGCCCGAAAACGTGGATTCCCTGCACCGCTACATGACTGGATAACCTGCCGGGATGAAATTTATAAGGATATTTTCAAAAATTTTTACAACAAGAAAAAGAGCGCCTTCATGCAGCATAAAGGCGCTGATGTATTGGATGCCTCTGCTTTGTTGATGCCGCTGATTCGATTTATCAGTCCGGTGGATCCGCGCTGGCTCTCTACGTTGAAAGCCATCGAGGATAAACTTGTTCATGATTCGCTGGTGTATCGCTACCGTACGTCTGATGGGGCGCTTGATGGGTTGGTAGGAGAAGAAGGAACCTTTAACATGTGCTCATTCTGGTATGTCGAATGTCTATCGCGGGCCGGTGATCTGAAAAAGGCGCGGTTTTATTTTGAAAAAATGCTGGGTTATGCCAATCACCTCGGTCTCTATGCCGAAGAGCTGGGGACACAGGCTGAACACCTGGGTAACTTTCCGCAAGCCTTTACCCACCTTGCTCTGATCAGCGCTGCTTATGATATCGACCGGCGACTGTCGGCAAAAACCACATAAAAAGGAAAAAACGATGAGACGTATACATCTGTGGATATTTTTTGCTTTGCTGTTATTTTTTGCATTGCTCGCATTTTTAACCTTCGCACTGGGGCTGCAGCATCAATTGATTCCTGAAGGTGAAACGCTATCACAATTGTCTTCCATGCCGGACTGGCTGCTGGGAGTAGCCAATGCCGCTATTGTTTTTATTCTTTACAGTGTTTTTGGTCTTGTTGGTCTTGCCATTTGCCGTCGTCTGGGTTTGCCGGGTATATTCCGCAATCAGGCCGGCTGGAATCGCTGGGTATGGGTACCCATGTGGCTCGGTATTGTAACCGGTATTGTTATTACCGTTCTCGACAGACTCTTTGCTCTTGCAGAAGGATGGAACGGATTCGAACACCCCCCATTTCCTTTTTCTCTGATCGCTTCTGCTTCTGCCGCAATCGGGGAAGAAATTTTGTTCAGAGGTTTTGTTCTGGTGCTCTGGGCTATGCTGCTGAATTTGATCCTGAAAAAATGGAATGCCCGAACCACAGCACTTTGGATCGGCAATATCATCGCTGCTTTACTTTTTGCCGCCAGCCATATTCCGGCAGTGATGATGCTTATCGGGGCCGATACCCCGGCAGCTATTCCTCCTTTTGTGTTCGTCGAACTCTTTTTACTTAACGGTTTGGTCGGCATTGTCGCCGGCGAGCGGTTTATTCGCGATGGTCTGGTGGCCGCTGTCGGGGTGCATTTTTGGGTCGATATTGTCTGGCATGTGATATGGCCACTGCTGGCAGGCTGATCTGTTACCCTATTTTTCATAACGCCGGCTCTGTTTCGCATACTCTTTTTGTAAAAGCTCTCTGCTCACAGTCCCACCATGAGCCGGCAGGAAAATTCTGCATTCGGTCTGCAGGAGTAATTTCCAGCTTTTAATCAATAGAGCAGGATCATCGGCATAGACAGGAAATAGAGCACCCGGTATTCTGCTGAACAGCATGTCGCCGACCATGGCGATTTCGTCATCGAGGATTAGGCTCAGGGAACCCTTTGAATGACCCGGCGTGTGGATGAGATAACCGTTAAAACCCAGTTCCTGCAGATCAAATCGTTCATCGACTAAAATATCCACCTCGGCCGGTTCATAGCGAAAATGGGGTTGCAACGCTTTTGCGAACAGTTTGATCACAAGTTTAGTGAGCAGGCGGGTACCTTGCGGCAGGGGAGAGTCGCCTTTTTCTACATAGTCTGCCTCACTGCGGTGAACCGCAATGTTGCTGTCATATTTTGTTTTGATGGCTGCGGCATTTTCTGCGTGATCGAAATGGGTATGTGTCAGCACCAGCATATCGAGCGTACCGCCTTTGATTATCAGGGCGTCGAGAGTTTTGCTTAATTGTCGCCATTTGTTTGTTCTTGCCGTATCGACCAGGAGATGGTGTTCATTGTTTTGCACCAGAAAAGAGTTGCTCCGGCCGCTCAGAATCCGGGAAACCACCTGACCATCGCTGCAAGTCCATTTTTTCATTTAAAAATTCCGCTATTTGTTTTTGATGATTGATGCC
>CAZSOP010000273.1:0-6173 GCA_964608385.1 uncultured Cytophagia bacterium | reverse complement strand
GGTCAATATGATAATGAACGTTTTAAGCGGCTTATGGAGATTGCCGCAGAGATAACTTCCCTGCATACTCAAATCAATGAGGATGAAATTATCAAGGATTTTTGTATGCAATCCGGATATGCAACGCCCAAAGTCGATGTCCGGGCGGCGATTGTGCGGGATGGCAAGATATTGCTTGTAAAAGAAAGATCAGATCAATGCTGGTGTATGCCCGGGGGCTGGGCTGATGTGGGCGATGTTCCTTCACAGGCCGCTATTCGGGAAGTACGTGAAGAAAGCGGTTTCAGAGTCGTTGCCAAACGAGTGGTCGGCGTTTATGATGCCAATCGCAGCGGCAGACCTATGGAATTCTATCATGCAGTAAAGCTTGTTTTCTTTTGTGAAATTATCGGCGGTGAGGCCACAACCAGTCACGAAACCAGTGCTGTTGAATTTTTTGATTTTGATCATCTGCCGACATTGTCTATTAACCGAACCAACGAAAAACATATCCGGCATGCCAGAGCTTTTGCTGAGGATATTCATCATAATACCTTCTTCGATTAAGCTAAAGCGTTAACGATAGAGCCGGTTTAGGAGCGCAATGGTGCAGGAATTTCATTCCAGAGAGCAATTTGAAGAAATTAACCGGTTTTTGCTAAACCTGCTTGAGGAGAGTTACACCAAACCGGAAACCAAACCGTTAAATCGCACTCTGGACAAGAAAGAGATTCACGATATATTTTTTAGAGAGCAACCGCCGAAAACGGGAAAACCATTGCAAGCGGTATTACAGGATTTTAAAGATCGAATTTACAAATATTCGGTCCGGACCTGGCACCCCCTTTTCCTGAATCAAATGTTTTCCGGTGTGCCCTATCCGGCTGTCGTCGGTGATCTGCTGGCATCGATGATGAACACGACACTGGCGACCTGGGAAGCCGCGCCTGTTGCCACTCTGATCGAAAGAAATTTGGCTCGCTGGATGGCTGATGCGGTCGGTATGGCTCCCGGAAGTTCCGGGATTTTTGTCAATGGCGGATCGTTGTCAAATCTGCTGGCTCTGACGGTGGCGCGCAATCAAAAATTGGGCCCCGGAATCAGTCAGAACGGTCTGAAAAGCCATAAACAGGGTGTTGTGTTTTGTTCCGAGGCAGCCCACTATTCCCTTTTAAATGCTGTTAATTTGCTCGGTATCGGAATCGATAATATTGTTACGGTTAAAACCAACAGCCGGGGTGAAATGCTGGTGGATGATTTTGCCGAAAAATTAAAAAGACTGGACGCTTCCCGGCGCTGTTTTGCTGCGGTCGCTACCATCGGGGTTACCGTAACCGGCGGAATAGACCCGGTAAGCGATATTCTCGAATTGTGTCAAGAACGGGATATCCATCTACACGTCGATGCCGCTTTTGGCGGAAGCATGGCGCTCTCGTCACGCGGCAAGCCCTATTTTGGCGACATCGATCAGGCGGATAGCGTCACCTGGGATGCCCACAAATGGCTCTATGTACCCCTGACCTGCTCGGCCCTGCTCGTGCCGGATACCGCCGTTTTGAAGGATTCCTTTAGCAGCAATGCGCATTATCTCTTTCATCCGCAGGAAGAAAATACTCCTGAAGAAACAGATGATTTGGGGCGGTATACCATTTACTGCGGCAAAAGATTCGATAGCCTTAAACTGTGGATATTGTGGCATACCATGGGAACAGATGCTTTGCAAAAGTGGGTGGATAATCGACTGGATCTTACGGAAGAATTTTACAAGTTGCTGGATGAACATCCCGATTTCAATATACCCTACCATCCGGTGACGCCCGTTTGCTGCTTTCAATATATGCCGCCGGCTGCAAGATCGATGGATAAAACCAGCCTGGATCAAATGCATCGATATATTCGTGAAGAGATCAAAAAACAGGGACTCGCTTACCTGAATATTGCCCGGCTCAACAAAAGTTGTCATTTCCGGGCAATTCTGGTGAATCCCTTAACCACATTCAGTCATCTACGTGATCTGGTTCGAATGATCGAAGAATTCGGCAGGCATTACCTTGCACATATCAAACCGACCTAGCATCTGGTGATTTAAAAAACCGGGTTTAGTCAAAGCTGACTAACGGTGTGGATAAAACCGATATTATAATGTCTTGAGATTCTTATTTTAAATGTAAATAATACAGGCTTTGAACGCCTGTGGGACGGAAGGGAACATAGGATGAAAAAAATAGAGTTTAAACGTTATAAAGACAATCCCGTTATCCGCACTCGATCAAACACTTTTTTTTCCGTTCATGCCGCCAATCCTGATGTATTGATTAAAGGTGATACCTCTTTCTTATACTTTCGCGGCCAGGATGAGCGGGGTCATGACCAGATAGGCGTTGCCACCACTCCCCTGGAGCGTTTTGATGGTATAAACTGGGATATTTATGAGAACAACCCCATTATCAGCGTGAGCGAGTCGGATAAAGAATTCGATTCAGCCCATATTCTCGACCCGGCTGCAATCCTTATCGATGACAAAGTCTATCTATACTATACTGCGCATCAGGCCGGCTGGAAAACCGAACAGAAACCATCTCATAGTGGTCTTGCCATTTCCAGGGATGGATTAAAATTTACAAAGTCGGACAAAAATCCCATCGTTCGGGGAACGTCCCCTGAGGTGGTACATTTTAAGGGTAAGATTTATCTTCTGATGCAAAAGCTGAATCAAAAGGGAGTATTTGACATTTATTTATGCGAAAGCGATGATGGCATTGTTTTTCCGTCTCATAAACAGCAAATAGTGTTTTCTCCGTCATCAGAGCCGGATGCGTTCGATCGTTACAGTATATCCACAGTTCGACTTTGGAAGGAAGAGGGGTGGTTTTACATGACATATGGGGGCTGTAATCAATATTTCGATTACCCGGTTGCCATTGGTTTGGCTCGTTCGCGTGATTTGCGTCATTGGCAGCGTTATCCGGAAAATCCGGTTTTATCCCGGGGTGAACCGGGCAGCTGGGATGAAGGTGCAGTGTGGTTTGCCACCCTGTATAAGTGGAAGAATATTTATTATCTCTGGTATGAAGGCACAGGTACGGGCCTCGGTCTTGCAACCTCCTATGCACGGGAACAGTCCGAAATTTGCCGGCAGCAAGATTACGGCGCCTATGCGGAGAGCTCTTTTTCCCAAATCGGGCTTGCGCTTTTCAAGGGAGATTCTCTAAAATGGTAGGCGACAAGATACGAGAACCAATAACGCAGTCGATGTTTTGGCCCGTATCTTTGGCTCTTTTTCTCTGCTTTTGTTTATTTATCGGCTGTGCTTATCATATCGGCATTCAGCCCGATTTGGGAAAATTGCCGCAAAGCGAGCCGCGAAAAAATCAATCCGTAGCGTTGGTGATTTCGCAAAGCCTGCAAACGCGTCAGGAACAGGGAAATCTGAATGCCGGATCGGGTAGTGCCCACACCTTTGTTTTTAAAGTTGGTTCGCCTCTTTCCCGGGCTTTGCTCGGCAGCATCGAGAATATTTACAGTAGTGTAGATTTATTGACTGCTTTTCCGGATAAAAAAGGATATGATTATATCATTGCATTTGAATTCGACGATGCAAAGCTGGATCTTTATTTTCAGGATGGCTTTGTCGGCACAACCGCCAAAGCCCATTATGCTCTTTCCATCGACATGTCAGTATACAAGGGGTCATCTTATCAACTTTTAAAAAAGGAGCGGATACAGGCCAAGGCGATATCCAGCAGCAAAATGGGGAATGAAAATGCAAAAGAGGTTTTTACCCGCGCACTTGAATCAGCTATTGAACAACTGGCCTTTAAGGTTGGACAATATTTCATCAACGATATAAGCCCAAGCCCGGCTGCTTTACAGACTGCACAGGAGCACTCTCCTCGCGTCTTGTTGGATATAAAAAAAGTATTCAAAACTTATCTCCTGGTTTACTATCCGCAAAATTTAGTCCTTAAAAACGGAAAGAGGTATCCCATTGTGCGCATATTTCACTTTAATGGTGAAAGAGGGTGGAGACCTATTGGGTTTGCAGAGGTTGTCAGAACCAACAACGGCAAGGCTGCTATGAAGGCTACCGTCGAGCAGCACTATGCTCCAATATCCATCGCCGATAAAATCGAATATCGTCCTTAAATTATTTTTTTGGAGGTGTATTTATGAAATGGAACGGCTTTTATATTCTCATGGTCATTTTTTTATTTTTTGCCTGCACGGTGGAAAAAGAGGTAAAACTTGACATTGCTCTGCAAACCGAGCTCACTTCGCAGGGTTCCACCCGCGCCACCGCTTATTCGATGAGCAATAAAATTATTACCGCAGAAGGTAAAAAATATGTGACCTGGCTCGACTCGGTTTCCAATATTATGATTCAATCTCTTAACCTTGCCACCAATCAGTGGGGTGAACCGGTTATGCTCGGCAAAGGGGTCGATAACCACAGCGGAGCCGCTCTTACCATGGACAGCGAGGGCTATATCTATGCCGTTTTCGGGCCGCATCATGGACCCTTTCAATTCGCTCGCTCTGCAGCTCCCTATGATATCAGCCGCTGGGATCAACAACCGGATTTTGGTCAATTTGCCACCTATCCGGGCCTGGTTTGTGATTCCAGGGATGTTCTGCATCTCACCTATCGCGGCGGTCCCATGCCGCGGCGCTTGATTTACCAGCAGAAAAAACCGGGGGAATCCTGGAGCATACCCAAAGCCCTTGTCTACGATGACGTCGGTGATACCTACACCCAGTTCGGCAATCCCATTGCCGTATCGCCTTCAGGTGTATTGCACGTCGGTTTTCATATCTATGATCTCTATCCACCTGCGGGTAATTATGTCGGTTATTTGCAGTCTCCCGACGGCGGCAGGACCTGGACAACGGCAAAAGGCGACACCGTTGATATCCCTGCAACCCCGGATACGGATTGTTTTATCGAACAGGGTGAAGACCTGAATATGCGGGTAGGCAATCTGGTATTGGATAACCAGGAGCGACCCTGGCTTTCAGTTATACATCTGGAAGCGGGCGGACGAACCAATATTCTTTATTATCTCGATAATCACCAGTGGCATGGAATCGATCTGTTACCGCATTTGCGTCAAGCCATGCCGGAAAAAGTAATTCTCTATGCCACCCTGACCTTTGATGCGGCAAACCGTCTCTACGTGGCGGCAACGGTTCAGGATAGCAGCAAAAGTGATTTTTGGGGGGTTCCCGACCAGGAGGTTGTGCTCTTGTTTTCAGTCGATCAGGGACAATCCTTTGATATATACCGGATTTCCGAAAGCGATTCTACTGCGCCTGCCTGGCTTCCCAGCATCGAGCGGCCGTTTAATCATCAACCCATCGCAACCCCTGCAGTTTTGTATACCCGGGGTGGTCCGGGTACGGATCTGGTTACTTATATTCCGACAAGCGTCTATTTTACGCGTTTTGATCTGGAGGAATAAATGGTTAAATTCATGTTGCAATAATTTTGGTTTTGTCGCGTATGTCTGTATGAATCCTTGATGAGGTATTATATGTCAAAGGTTATTTTTACCATGATCGGCAGCGGAGCGGTTCGGGTCAATGTCGATCGCGCCGGCCCTTCACAGCTTTTGCAAACGGAGGGCAACCTTATGCTTTTTGATTGCGGAAGATGTGCTGTTCATAACATCGAACGGTTTGGCTATAAGGTGCACGAGATCGGCCAGGTTTTTTTAACCCATCTTCATTTTGATCATGTCTGTGACTTGGCCTATTTTATGCTGTTGTCCTGGAATAACGGACGAAAAACGCCTTTACAGATTTACGGTCCGCCGGGCCTGGAGCATTTCCTGCAGCATGCTTTATGGAAGGCCTATGAACAGGATATTTCCAGCCGTACCGGTCATGGTAAATCTCTGAACGGCTTGACCTGTGAGGTAAATGAAATCGCAGACGGAGAAATTGCCTTTGAATCCGGTGAAATTCGGGTTGCATCAATGCGGACGGAGCACGGCGGAATCGATAATTTTAATTATCGACTGGATACGCCTGCCGACAGAGTGGTGATCACCAGTGATACGCAATACAGCGACCGGCTTGTTTCGTTTTGTCGTGATGCGACTCTGCTGGTGTGCGAATGTTCCGGCACCAAAGCGTTTTTGGCTCAGAAACCATGGGGACACTGGCATATGACCCCTGAAACGGTTGCTGAACTG
>CAZSOP010000272.1:0-6212 GCA_964608385.1 uncultured Cytophagia bacterium | reverse complement strand
CGTTTCTTGGCGTTTTCTCAGCGGTTAAAAAAGTACTCATTATTCGGAAGAACCCTTTTTGTAAACTGTTTTTGCTCTCAACTGGATCATATATTGGTTTGTACATGGGGCGGGTTTTTAGTGTACCATCAATTTCTTGTTTTATTCTCGATTTGGCAAGTTCTATATATTTTAATAATGTTTCCGCACCTGCACCCCGTCGCTTGTGACGAATTGCAGCGATTATTAAAGTTCCTGTTCCAAGAAAAGGGTCCAAGACCCAGTCATCCTCGTTTGTTAAGGAAAGCACCAATCGTTCGATCAGTTCAACTGGAAATTGACAGGGATGCTCGGTTTTTTCAACATGATTACTTTTCACATTAGGTATTATCCATAGATCGCCAGGATTCTTCCCCAGGGGATTGCAGGAATATTGCCCCGCTTTTGGGCCCTTAAAGTGTTTTTTCCCGGGATATTTTTGAGGAATTCTTACAGGGTCGAGATTGAAGACATAATCATTTGATTTTGTGAACCAGATAATCGTTTCATATCGACCGGAAAATCTGCGACTACAGTGAAGGCCATGTTCAAAATGCCAAATTATTCGATTACGCATTTTCAAGTCATATTTCGAAAATACTGGATATAGAATCGTATCCAGTGGAATAATTGCCCCTTTGTCAACGTAATTGCCAACTTGCCAGCAAATGCTACCTTTAGGAGATAAAGCTCTGACACATTCGGCAATGACGTTTTCCTGCTGTTGAATATAAACATCGAGGTCCAGTTTGTTTTCATATTCCTTGCCGATATTATAAGGCGGAGAGGTGACGACAAGTTGTAAAGACTCATCCGGTATTGTCTTGAGAAGATCAAGACAATACCCATGATAAAGCGTAATCGATTCGGTCAAGTCGAAATGTTGTGATATTTTACGATCCTGACTGAATAATGTTTTGTTGTTCTGGTTCATAGAATTATGATTTGTTATGATCGTTAGCGTTTTCTTCTAATTTGTTATGGTATCAGGTTTCCCGCGTCGGATAAAATCGCAGTACCCCGGAATCCCTGATTGCGGTGCCAGCGATAGGGGTCATTGGGATCGCGAACGCGTTGATTGTGCAATGCGATGACGTTGAACCAGTCATCGAGAACCGGAGACCCGGAGCTGCCGTAATCGGTATCGGTTAGGTATTGAATATAGGTGTCCGTAACATCTTTTATGAGGTTTTCGCGAAAAGCGATTTCCTGGAATCTGCCGCCCGGATGTTGAATGATATTGACGCGTTGATTGACAACAGAGTCAACTCCGTGGCGTAGATTGAAAAATCCGTGCGTATCCCCTGCTTTTTTGTCTTCTTTGGGTTCAAGCCTGACGATGCTGTAATCCAGGCTCGGATTGGTTTTGAACAAGTCATCCGGATCGCATTTCCATTCATCTACCGGCGCCGGAGATCCATCGGCGATCAAGCGGTAATTGAACTGAATGGTTGCATTGACGGCATCATCCTTGTTCTCAAATACATGATTGTTGGTCATGAGAATATCCGGTGCGATGAGAAATCCGGTTGCCGATCCCCCCGCCAGCTTAACCCGGGCAACGGCTTTGCTCGCCTCCAGGGCTTTTTCCATCCACCAGATATTCTTGAAATTGGGCTCACCGATGACCGCTTCGACCAGGACGCCGAATTCTCGATCGATGGTTTTACCGCCGCTCCATTTGAAACCGCTCTTGCTGGAACCGCTCATAAGCCAATGCCATTTCATAACGGCTCTCCTCTTAAAATTATGAATTGATAAATTCTGAGATGCAAGTACAAGGTTGTCTGCCTGTGATTCATAAATAAATCAATATTTTACAAAA
Source organism: uncultured Cytophagia bacterium (assembly GCA_964608385.1). Taxonomy (GTDB): domain Bacteria; phylum Zhuqueibacterota; class Zhuqueibacteria; order Residuimicrobiales; family Oceaniaggregativiventaceae; genus Oceaniaggregativivens_A. The sequence continues at coordinate 4,369 of CAZSOP010000272.1, read as the reverse complement.
AATCAAAAGAAATCGACATGGAAGGGGATTTTATTGCACTTGTTTTTGCCGGGCAGCAAAACCTTTGCCGGCGAGGTATAATAAAAACGAGATCACCAGTCCGGGATAAATGGGTTCGATTTGAAACAAATAACTTCCGGTAAGTTCTTTGCTTAAAAGCCAAACCGCGGATACCGCTGCACCGCTGATCATGGTAGCGGGAACCCAGTGGCTTGGCATGCGCAAACGGTTAAAGAAACTGCTCACCAGCGGAATCAAAAGCGCCGGGGTTGCCAGCGAGCCGATATCTTTCCAGATTTTCACCACCGAGCGCGCATATAGCGCCAGAGCAATGCTGATGACCGCCGTAATGATGAGACCGATTTGGATATGCCGTTGTATGATTTCGTCCTTTGCCTCCTTTTTGTAACGCTGGCGAAAATCGCGGCCGATGGTGATGGCCGCCAGAAAGGAAAAACTGTCGATCGTGGACATGATGGTGGCCAGCAGGGCGGTGAAGAAGAGGCCGAGAACAACAGGGGGTAAAACGTTGCCGGCGAGCTCGAGATAGGATGAAACCGGATTGTCCAGCTCGGGCAGCACCGCCCGGGCATACAGTCCGGTAAAAGTGGTCATGAAATCGAATACAATCCAGAACAGAACGGAGATCAGGATACCCCGGCGCGCCACCTCGTCGTTTTTGGCGGCAAAGCAGCGCTGATAAAAAGAGGGATCGATCAGGGTGGTGAGGGCGATGAAGAACCAGGCAATGATATAGGCCGCCCCCTGGCCACCGTGCCATTGAAAATGCGACTCTGGAATGGATTGTTTTAAAAAACCATAACCACCGTATTTTTGCAGGCAAATCAGCAGAATGAGAAAAAATCCGATATACATTAAGGAAAACTGCAATTTATCGGTGCGAATGATGGCATCAAAGCCCCCTTTTAGTACATAAATCATGCTGAAAAGCATACCTGCGGTGACCGCCCAGAAGAGGGGGATCGGAAAGAGGTATTGCAGCAACACAGCCAGCATCAGCACGTAGGCGGCGGGAAGTGTGAGAATAAAGACGAAAAGGGTGCCGATGAAAGCGGCAGAACGACCATAGGAGCGCTGTAATTGCTCCGGAATGGTATAGAGCTTCTGCCGGCGCGCCGCTCTTGCCACCAGAAGGGCAAATAGAACGGCCGCCACATAATAGGGAACGCCGAAAACCAGCCAGCTTGAAAGCCCGTACAGATAGGAAAATTCACCGACCCCCAATATTCCGCCATACCAGGTCGAAACCAGGGTGGCGACAAAAGCGGGCAGCGTCAAGCGCCGGCCCGCCAGTATATAGTTCTCCAGGTCCGACCCTGAATTGCGGCTTTTTTTCAATCCCAATAAGAGTATGAAAATCAGGTAAGCAAATATTATCGCATAATCCGGCAGAGTCAAGAGAGCTCCTTTTCTTTTGCCGCCCTATAGTTTTGTGGTCAGCTCTACAAAATAGTTCCGCGTTGCAGCCGGAAAGTAATAATTATAACCGGACCAGGCGTCATAATATCCCGCGGGGATGTATTTTTCGTTAAACACATTATTGAGTTGCAGGCTGAGGCCGATCGATTGAAATCCCAAAAAGGTCAATTGGCTATCCAACCGCAGATTTATCAGCGTATAGGGGTTCAGGGCGCGGTCGTCATTTTCCGTATTGTCAAGGTATTGTTTGCCGACATGCCGCAGATGCAGCGAGGCATCGGCAAACGAAAAGCGGCAGGTCAGGCGTGCATTGGCCAGCCGGTCGGGAAAAAGCGGAATGGTATTGCCGCTATAGTCCGTCGAAATCACCTGCCAGTTTTCATCCCAACCTTTTTCGGTAAACGTCGCAAAGCGGTTTGAGCTAAAGGCGAGATTTCCTTCAAAACTGAACCTCTTCATAAAACGGGCATTGAGGCTCAATTCAACGCCCTGATGGATGGCTTTTTCCGCATTGCCGCGCACCGGTGTGCCGTCGTCGTCGACCTGGCCATAGGGAACGATTTCATTGCCAAAGTCCATGTAATAGAGATTCATCTTAAAATTGAGATTGTTGGTGATATAGCCCCATCCCAGTTCATAATCGATGATCTGTTCCGGTTCGATGAGCGGATCAGAGTATTTTGAATAGGCAATGTTATTGTTTTCATAAACCAGCTTTTTATTTTTGAACAACGGTTTGACGCCGAGATCATCGGGACCGGTCCAGGTGTCGTAATAGAGATCAGCCGGGGGTTCGCGGTGCGATAGCGACAGGCTGGCAAAGGTATTGAGATGTTTGCTCAGATTATAGTTGACGCCGACTTTGGGATTGAGAAAATGGTAATCGACGTTGAACCTGTGCAAATTTTCTCCGCTAAAGTTTCCCTCTTTTTCATGGTGAAATTTGTAATATTTATACTGATACTGCAAATCGGCGGCAACGTTAAGGTTTTCGCTCAATTGCACTTGTTCGTGCAGATAGACGGCAGCGGTGAACTTTTCACCGAAATAGCTGTAATATTTCAGGTTTGGATCGACTGATCCGGGAACCGCAGCCGCCCACAAAACATTGCCCCAGTGTTCGCTGTTGAATTTATCGATATGGCTGCCGATGGTCAGGGTGCCGTTTTTGTGCTGCCAGTCCAGGCGCGGCATCCAGCCGATCTGATCCTTGTCCACCCATTTCTGCCGCACCAGATTGGTGCGCTGCAGAATGTATTTGTTGTCATCGTTCAATAACAGCCTTGACTCGTCTTCGGGATCGACTTTGTAGTAGGAAAGCGAGTCGGCGCCAAAGAGATCGGAATCACGGGTGGTGATCACGGGCAGGCCGAAATCCCTCAACCGCTTTTCCTGTTTCAGACCTTCGTAATAGCCCGTGCCTTTGATATAGAAAAGAGTATTGTTCAGAGTCAGGGCAGGGGAGAGGCGCCATTCGTGGATGAATTCATAATGCGGTTGATTGAAATTATCGATGGTGTTATCATAATCGGCACTGGTCGGATTAAAGGTGCGGTTTTGTTTCATCACATCTTCGCGTACACCGTCCCAGGCGGCATGCGTTACTTCCGGACCGCCATAGACATTGATGCGGGTTGTCGTGTTATCGCCATAACGGGCAGCGCCGATAAAATAGGACCACAGCTCGACCCCGGCGTTGTCGCGATAGCCGTCGGTAACGATTCGCGAGAATCGGGCGTAAAGGCTATAGTCGTCGGCAATCACTCCCGAACCGACGGCGAGGGAGAATTTGCGCGTATTATAGCTGCCGGTACCGGTGGTGGCGGCAATGGAGCGTTCGGTTGCCATGGTCGAGGTGACCAGGTTGACTGAACCGCCAAAGGCGGAAATCCCATAAAGGGAATTGGAGACGCCTCTTTGCACCTGAATATCTTCAACATTGGCGGCGAGGTTGGGCATGTCGACCCAGTATACCTGGTGGTCTTCCGGATCGTTGAGCGGTATGCCGTTGATCATGACGCCGACGCGGCGCTGGTCGAAACCGCGCACCTTGAGAGTGCTGTAACCGATGCCGTTGCCGGCATCGGAATAGGAATGGATATTGGGCAACTCATCCAACAGCATGGGAATATCCTGGGCCCAGTAATGCTTTTCGATGTTTTTGCGGCTCATGTTGCTGAACGCCACCGGCGTGCGGCGTTCCTCGGCGCGGTTGGCGGTAATGGTGATGCGCTCCACCGGTAAAACCACCGGCTCCAGATAAACCGTCAAAGTGGTATCGCTGCTCAGGTCGATGTTTATCATCAAGGGTTCATAGCCGATATAGCTGATCTTCAGCTCATAGTCACCTCGAGGCAAGGCCGGGATAACAAAATATCCATCCATATCGCTGCTGGCGCCGCGTTGCTCCCGTTCGATGCTGATGTTGGCGCCGCTGAGGGGTGTTTCGCTGCTTCGGTCATAGATGTGGCCTTGAATGGTAACGTTATCAGCGGCCAGAGTGTTAAGGATGGATAAACATATAATGAAAATTATACTGCGATAGGTCATGGCAATCATCTCCTCCATATATAAAAAAAGCCGTTTTCCTGCAGAAAACGGCTCTATATATCGAATCAGGGATTTTTAGAAAAACCGTTTCCTGCGCTGGTATTATCCAGATCAAGTTCTGGGGATATGCTCTCAGCCCCGATATGCTCGGAACACTCCCACGGTTATGTGGTTAATATTACAAAATTATTTTTGGATTTGCAAGGAATTAATCCGGCGGGATATCGACAGGGCCACAGAATGAGTTCAACAGAGCGATTTTCAGGCATAGGTCAATAGAAGCATGGATGAATTGATCTGTTGTAAATAATGAATTTGGTTTCATTTTTTGGGTTCTTCCGAATAATGAGTACTTTTTTAACCGCTGAGAAAACGCCAA
>CAZSOP010000271.1:0-6214 GCA_964608385.1 uncultured Cytophagia bacterium | reverse complement strand
GGTCATCGGCACAAGGATCAAAACGGAATAGATAAAACCCCTCCCGCCTGTTTTCTGATCATTTCAATACGTCTTTTTCCGCCTGATTGCCGCTATTCACAGTAATCCATCGACATGTATGAAAAATACCATCGTTGGCGCGGTATGAACGGGTATGGCGAAAAAGGGGGGAAAAGGGAACGAGCTTCCGGTCTGATATTACGGTTATCCGCCTGATCACAAGGTTATACCGTTCTGTGCCGGGCACCTTCTAAACAGAGAGACGAGCGAAGCGGTTTTCGGCTTTACTGTTGATTCTGCTTTTTCCAGGCTGCGTAAATATTGTCTGCAATCTGTTTCGAGCCGGTGGTTTCTATTGGCGGCCAGTGGGCTGGTTTTTTTATCAACGCTTCAAGTTTGAGGGCCCAGTCACTTTTTTCATAACACTCTACCGTCATTTCTTCACAGGTTGAGTAGACCTGCAAATTTTTCCTTAAAATGACATCCTCAACAAAGTCCTGTCGCGGGATATAGAGGATGCGTTTTTGGTTGCCGATGCAATCGGAAACAATACCGTAACCGGGTTTGGACAAAACCGCGTCGCAGGCATTGAGCACCTCTTCAAAGGGGAGAACCCCTTCCTCGATCGAATGAATGTTGCCGCCGGTATATTTTTTTGAGGTGGATACAAAACAGTATTCTGCGATGGTGGCGGCTCTTGTCCAGTCCACCACATCCAGATCATTGTCGCGCAGGGCGAGGAGGATGCATTTTTTATCCGCAGGAAAGTTTAGCCTCTTTCTTACCTGTTCGGCCGTTAGCCGTGCCTTGCGAACAACAAGAGGAACGTCCACTATGCTTTTGAAAATTTTCATATCTCCATAAAAGGGCAGTCTAAAGAGTCCGTCTGCCTTGCGGTATGAATTTTCAATGTCGTCTATAACGTATCTATAGTCCACATGTTCGTCCAACCAGTCTTTATAGATCCAGTCCCATGAAAAATTTCCCACGGCAAAGGCGGGGATATGGCATTCTTTTGCCGCATCAAAGGCAAGGGGAGTGATATCGCTGATCACAAGATCGATATTCTCCCCTTTTAAAAAGGCGATCTCTTTTTCTACGATGGAGTCTTTATTTTTTAACAGATCGGCATAGGATTGCAGGGTTTTTTTCTTATCCACGGAAAAACTGTTCTTTTGCAGCGCGCCGACATCGAGCAAAGCATAATCGTATTGGAAGCTTTGATCTCGAAGCGGTGAAAAGAGCCAGTGCGGCGCTGCCGTCCGAACCCGAATGTGCGTTGACGGGTAGATTTGAAAGAGTGTGCGCATGATTTCGATACAGCGCACCGCATGTCCGTAGCCATGACCTGTAATATAGAAGCAGAGATTCATTTTCAGGCATCGCGTTTGGCATCGTAATAGAGATAAAGAGCCAGGCCGGTAAACAGGGCCAGGGCCAGCAATTCAGCGCCATGGGTATCCGCCCATTGTGAAAGAATGATGGGTTTGATAAAAGAAACCTCTTCCAGATGCACGAATTTGAAAAAGGCGGAAACCACGCCCATAATGGCGCCGCCGGCGATAAATCCGGAGGCGATCAACGTTCCGCGTTCTTTGCGTTTTTTGCTTTTTGCTGCGTCGGCTGTGCTTTTCGCCACCAGATGGGCAACAATACCTCCGACCAACAGCGGTGTATTGAGTTCCAGCGGCAGATAAAGGCCGAGGGCAAAGGCCAGAGGCGGAATACCGATCATTTCCAGAATCAGGGCGAAAATAGCGCCGGCGAGATAGAGCATCCAGGGTGCGGGTTGTTGCGACATGAGCGGTTTAATAACAGCCGCCATGGCGTTTGCCTGTGGCGCCACCAGCGCATCTTTACCGACAAAACCATGCGTTTCATTGAGCATCATAATGACCAGACCAACCGAGGCGGCAGCGACCAGCGTGCCGAGGAATTTGTATTTTTGTTGTGTAAGGGGTGTGGTGCCGAGCCAATAACCTATTTTAAGATCGGTGATAAAGCCACCTGCCATGGACAGGGCGGTACAGACGACACCGCCGATGATGAGTGCTGATATCATGCCCTGTTCGCCGGAAAGGCCGACATTAACCAGAATGAGGGAAGAAAGAATCAGGGTCATCAGGGTCATACCGGAAACCGGGTTTGTTCCCACAATAGCAATTGCTCTTGCCGCAACTGTGGTGAACAGGAATGAAACGATAAAAACGATGAGCAAACCCGCTACTGCGTGCCAGAGATTATGAACGACGCCGAGTTGAAAGAAAACAAAGATGGCGACAAGAGTTAAAAGTATCAAGCCGCCGATAACACCCATCGACATATCCCGTTGTGTGCGAACATCTTCGCCGCCGAGTTTTTTACCTCCGCTTAAAATTTCCTTGCCGGCAAGCTTGATTGCTCCGGAAATAATTTTTGAACTTTTAATAATGCCGATGATACCTGCACAGGCAATACCGCCGATACCGATATGGCGCACATAGGCGCCAAAAATTTCTTCAGCACTCATGTTGGCGATAAGCTGGGAAGCGGTACTGCCCACCACCATATCCAGATGCTGGCCAAAAAAGTAAATGACCGGTATAAAGACAAACCAGGACATGAATGAACCGGCGGCAATAATGGCGGAATATTTCAGGCCGACGATATAGCCGAGTCCGATGATTGCGGCATCGACATTGAGATGAAATACGAGTTTGGCATCTTCGGCCACTTTTTTCAGGATTGGAATAGCTCTCGACTCGAATACTTCGCTCCACCACTGAAATGTACCCATAAAGAAATTATAGAGGCCGCCGACGATCATGGCTTTGAGCAAAATTTTTGCCTGTTCCCCTCCGGATTCCCCGGCTACCAGGACTTCTGTGGTAGCGGTGGCCTCGGGAAAGGGAAAGTAGCCGTGCATCTCCTGGACGAAATATTTTCGAAACGGGATGAGGAAAAGAATGCCGAGGAATCCGCCGAACAGCGATGCCAGAAATATCTGAAAAAATGCGGCATCCAGCTCCAGGATGTAGAGAGCCGGAATGGTGAAGATAGCTCCGGCGACGATCACACCTGAAGCGGCTCCGATAGATTGAATGATAACATTTTCCGAGAGCGCATTTTTGCGTTTGGTAAAAACCGATGTTCCCACAGCCAGAATGGCAATTGGAATCGCAGCTTCGAACACCTGTCCGATTTTCAAACCCAGGTAGGCGGCCGCAGCGCTGAAAATGGCCGCATAAAAGAGACCCCACAAAAGCGAATACGCCGTCACTTCGGGTAAAGGCTTGTCGACCGGCACCACCGGTTTGTAGGTTTCCCCTTTTTCCAGCGGGCGGTAGGCATTATCCGGAAGTTTGGTTTTTGTTGGTTGCATGATTCACCCTGCTTGTTAGCGTCTGATTATACCTTATACGATTTCACGATTCTTTGCGGAACCATTATCCCGCCTGAATACATATCAATAAAGCTTGTTTTTGCATTTCAGCTCTGATGAAAAATGTACAATAGACCGCCTTGTTGTCGCCCGGTTCGCTTGATGCTTTCGAATATATTGCGAATATAAATATTCACATCTGTTTTTTCAAGTAGATATTTTTCTTTATTGATTTTTTCCGATAAAAATGATATAATTGACTTTATTAAATTGAACCCAAATTCATAATCGGTACAATGAGGACCTCTCCTTTGGACCGGCCGGTGATGAAATAACCAACAGAACCCTTGTCTTAAAAGCCACCTTTTTTTTGGCAAAGTTGAGATTGTTATGAGATTATTAACCGTTGCGGTTTTGGCAGCCCTGTTGTTCGGTGGTTGCGGTGAACCCGAAATTGAAAACAGCCGCGTCGGTGCGGTAAAAATATATACAGCCGAAAATTCCTCCAATAGCGGCACTATCGTGTTGACGAGCTGCAGTCCGAAGGATGACTCTTTATGGCATGAAACGGCGAAAAAAATGTGTATTCTGGATTACCGCGTTGTGGTTTGTTCCCCTTTGGTACTGGATTCGATCAGCCGGACAACGTTGCTCGGGACTGAGGCGCCGGGTTATGCTCTCGCCGGCTATGGCAAGGCTGCGGCAACGCTGTTTGCGCTTGCGGCCGGGGATTCCATGCTCAAGGCTTTGGTATTGATCAACCCGGTCTTCGCTGATAGTGCTGTTTTTTCAGGCTTGAGCATCCCCGTTGTGGTTGTGGCGTCGACGAAAAACGTCAATTCATTTGAACGCATTCGCAAGCATTATGAAGCATTGCCAAAACCCAAAAAATGGGTAGAGCTGGTAACGGACATTCGGGATCTGAGAATAGTAAACACGCATTTGGAACCCATTGTCCGCCGGGTGATTGTCATGCTTGCGGACCGCTATGTAAAAAAGAAGTAACGCTCCCGGGTTTACTCGGTTTCCACGTTGGATGTCGAGTCTGCTTTTAATCTCTTGCGTATATTTTTGGCATTGAGGCCGTGTTTTTTAATTTTAAGATGCAGGTTCTGCCTTGGCATCTCTGCCAGCTTGGCTGCCTGTGAAATATTACCATCGGCCCGGGCCAAAAGTTTTTTTACATATTCCTTTTCAAAAAGATTTTTTGCTTCAGCATAGGGAAGCAATTGGGGCGCATCCTCCAGCAGATCGGATTTGGGGACATTGAGATACTCTTCATCGAGTTCGGATGGAGATATCCAATCGCTGTCTGAAAGGGCAACGAGACGTTCGATGACGTTTTCCAGTTCACGAACATTGCCTGTCCATTTTTGTCTCAGCAGTATATCGATGGTTTCCGGTTTTAAATAAACGCCGAGATGGTTGTGTTTCTTTGAATAAATATTTACAAAATAGCGGATGAGAAGGGGTATGTCTTCTCGTCTTTCCCTGAGCGGTGTGATGTGAAGGGATATGACATTCAGTCGATAATAAAGGTCCTCGCGAAATTCCCCTTTTTTTACCATGCTTTTTAGGTTTCTGTTGCTGGCGGCAATCACTCTTGCATTGGACGTTAGAACTTCTGTGCCGCCGATTCTTCTGAATTCTTTTTCCTGCAAAACCCTTAAAAGCTTTATTTGAAAAGAGGAGGTGGTGTCGCCGATTTCATCCAAAAAAATGGTGCCCTTGTCGGCGCTTTCAAAATATCCTTTATGGGTTCGGTAAGCACCGGTAAAGGAGCCTTTCTCATGACCGAACAGATTGGATTCCAAAAGCGTATCCGGAATACCGCCACAATGAACAGCGACAAAGTTATAATATTTTTTCGGACTGGCCTGATGTATCATTCTGGCGACAATTTCTTTTCCGGTTCCGGTTTCCCCGGTGACGAGTATGGTTGAATCCAGAGGACCCACTTTATAGATCATTTTCTTTAATTCGTACATTTTTTTGCTTTTACCGACAAGTGAGTGGGAGGATCTCGATATCTGGTCGATATCCGCCCGAGAAGATGGCGGGCACGCCCGGTTGATTTGATTGAAATGCGACTCGAGAGTTTTTCTGAAAAGTGGAATGTTTTGCACTGGTTTTTCAATAAAATCATCCACGCCCAGCTTAACACAGTGTACGAGTTCATCGGTATTCGCTTTGCCGACCAGCAACAGCAAGATATCCTCCTTTAGCATTTTAATGCTTTTGATAATCTCATCTATATCGGCTTTTAAAAATTCGTAATCCAGTATAGCCGCATCGATAACCCTGGTATCTTGCAGCAATTCGATTCCTTTGGAAAAATCGGCGAGTGAGATGAGTTCAAGCTCCTTTTCCGTAAAAATGTTTTCAACCGCTTTCTGAATAACCGCTCCTTTTTCAATGATCAACAAAGTCCGTTTTTTCATGGCTCTTCCTTCTCCACTAAAATTTTTCTTCCTGCTTTTTTCGATACCTCTTCCGATACTACTTTGGCAAAGACTGTGCCTGAATTTGCAAAACAACAAAAAAACACGGAGGGCCTAATTGGATTGAAAACAGAGGTATGGCTAAAGAAATTTAATAAATATCTTTAATAGAATTTACTCTGTGCCACATGTGCCACAAGCTTGTGGCGAGAGCCACACAGGAACAAGATTTTAAACTTGTGTATTAAGCGGGGTATAGAATGAGGGGGTGTTTAGGAATAGGGTATTGAAAGGGTTCTTTTAGATATGGGGTAACTTGGTATGCGTTTTGATTCGTATTGTAATGAAAAAGAATACATTTTGGTTCTTCCGAATAATGAGTACTTTTTTAACCGCTGAGAAAACGCCAAGA
>CAZSOP010000270.1:5189-6270 GCA_964608385.1 uncultured Cytophagia bacterium | reverse complement strand
ACCGCTGTGGTGATAGAAACTTTGGATAGCTTATCAGCCAATTGCTGTGCTTCTTTTTTGCCCTTTTCCTGACGGACTTTTTCGATTTTCCGTTCTTCCTCGAAAGATTTCAGGTTGGATTTTGTGGCCATGATCGCCTGTCCGGTTGGAACCAAATAATTTCGGGCAAAACCATCCTTTACCTCAACGATATCACCGGCACTGCCCAGTTTATCTACGTCTTGTTTTAATATGATTTTCATGGTTTTATCCTGTGATTATTTTGTCATTTCCGATATATAGGGAATTAATGCCAGCTCCCGTGCAATTTTTATCGCCCGGGTCAATTGTCGTTGATGTTTGGCACAGCTTCCCGATGTACGCCGGGGAATGATTTTACCTTGTTCGGTGGTAAAGCGGTTTAACCGCTTTTCTGATTTAAAATCTATATATTCAATCCCCTCTTCGCAGAATCGGCAGATTCTTTTCTTCTTTAGCATGGTTGCTCCTTATATTTTAAAATTTTGATATCCAAAATCAAACGGTGTGGTGGGAACCTGAACCGTTTTTGTCTTTTCCTCATTTGGTTTTGTTGCTGTTTCCACCTTTTTTGCCGGCAGGGCATCACCGCCTTGATCGGCCTTGATATTTAATGCCTGTATTCGCCGTGCCCGGATTTCTACAATACTGCGTCCGGTCAAGCCGTCCTCACCGCTTTGCGGTTGATTCTGCAGCTCTCCGTCGACGAGAACGGAGTGATCTTTTTGCAATTCTTGACAAAGGTCAGCCAGTTTATGCCATGCCGAAACATTTACATGACAAGTGTTCTCCCGTAAAATACCGGCATTATCGCGGTACTTGCGGTTGGCCTCCATTGTAAACGTCGCAACGCTGCTACCGTTCGGCGTTTGGCGAAAAACCGGATCGCCGGTTAAGGTGCCGGCGATTTGTATCGTGTTTATATCTGGAATTTTTAATTCAGCCATCGTACTTTAATTAAATTGGTTTGGTTTAACCGGATCAAGAGTCGGTCTCTTTATCGGGTTCAGGTTTTACCGTTTCTTTTTTTTCTTCTTCTGTTTCTTCTGTCTTTGTTTCTTCT
>CAZSOP010000270.1:0-5089 GCA_964608385.1 uncultured Cytophagia bacterium | reverse complement strand
TTCTTCTTTTTCTTCTGTCTTTGCTTCTTCTTTTTTAGGACTTTCTGATGCGGGAGGGGGCGTTTTTTCGTTTTCTCTGGCGGTTTTCTGCAATGATTTCTTTTCGAGTGTTTTTTGCCCCAGCTTGGTCATTTTGAGTGTTAAATGCCGCAAAATGGATTCGTTGAGGCGAAATTCACGGTCGAGTTGTTTGATCATCGTTGCCGGTCCGGTGAAACGGATCAAAACGTAATAACCGTATTGGCGCTTTTTCATTTCATAGGCCAATCTTTTTTTGCCCCACTCTTCAACTGTTTCGATCTGACCGCCATTGGCCGAAATAAATCGTTCGTATTTGCTGACAATGCTCTGTATCTCTTCGGTTTTTAACAGTGAATCGATGATGAAAATCGTTTCGTATTTGTCCAAGTTTAATCCTCCTTAAATGTATGGATTGTTAGAGTTCATTTGGCAAAGGCGGACGTTATTCCTTTTTAGGTGTATTGAAAATATTCATTGATTTATTCAGACCATCGACGACAAATACATTGACGGCATTTATCGCTTCTTCGATGGATTTTTCCATGTTTTTTCTTTCCTGTCTGGAAAATGGCGACAGGACAAATTGAACAACATCCTTCACAGGGTGATCCGGTTTGATACCGATGCGAACTCGTGTGAATTCGTTACATCCCAGATGATTGATTATCGATGAAATACCTTTATGGCCTCCCGATCCTCCCTGACCGCGTATTCGCAAGCGGCCAAAGGGCAGATCAATATCATCATAAACAACCACCACGTTTTCGGCTGCGATGTTATAATAATCCTTGATGAATCTGACTGCCAATCCGCTTTCATTCATATAGGTCATCGGTTTGACCAGGTAAGCGGTGTTGCCGTTTATCTGAACACCGGCAATATCTGCCGGTGTTTGCGATTTAAATCCGGTATTATAGCTTTCGGCCATCTCATCGATGACCATAAATCCAATATTATGCCGGGTTCTTCTATATTTACGGCCGGGATTACCAAGGCCGGCTATGAGAAACGGCGACGGCACATCAGTCCCTTGTTATCAAATTCGATTATTCTTCGTCCTGCTCAGATCCCTGTTTGATCACTTCGGGTTCTTCCTGTCCTTCTTCCAACTCGCCTTCAAGGAGTTCTTCTTCTTCCTCCTCCTCTTCCTCGAGTATCTTCGGCGGTGTTACTGTGGCAATGGTTTTATCAAGGTCTCCGATGATCCTGACGTTTTCGAGTTCGAGGTCTGTCAGGCCGATAGAATCGCCGATTTCCAGCTCGCTGACATCGACCTGGATAATGTCCGGTATATCGGTCGGTAAACACTCGATTTCGAGTTCACGGATAAAGTGATTGAGGATACCGCCTTCTTTAACACCGGCCGGTGTGCCGGTAACATGTACCGGAACCGTAATATGAATCTTTTCAGTGAGCTTGATTCCCATCAAGTCCAGATGTATTGGTGCCAGGGTGACGGGATTCACCTGAAGTTCGCGCATGATACATTTTTTCTTGTCCTTGCCATCAATAACGATATCAATCAGGGTAGATTCCTGTTGAAGAACTGCGGCGAGGTTTTTTTTGTCAACCGAAAACGCTATTGACTGTTGGCCGTGGTAATAATAGACGCCGGGAACTTTACCGTCGCGTCGTACCGCTTTGGCGGGTTGTTTGCCGAGGTCTTTACGAGTTTGCAATAAAAGTTCTGCCATTCCTGTACTCCATGGATTAAAGAATTGGACCTTTTTCGGGAAAAAGGTCGGATATCGATCGTTCTTCATGTATACGAATAATCGCCTCAGCGAGTAGATTGGCAACGCTGAGAATATCTATTTTGTCGCACAATTTAGTTTCGTCTGTTTTGATTGAATCCGTAAGGAACATTTTTTTGATTTTAGCATTTTTTATGTTTTCAATTGCATTACCGGAAAGAATCGCATGCGTACAGGCGACATAAATATCTTTGGCTCCGTTTTTTTTCAGAACCTTTATGCCTCCCGCAAGCGTTCCTCCCGTATCAATGAGATCATCGACAACCAGAATGTTTTTGTCGTTGACGTCGCCGATCAACCTCGTCACTTCACATACATTGTGTTTCAATCTGCGCTTGTCCAGCATGACCAGATCGGTGTCCAGGCGGCGAGCATAAGACCTGCACAGGTTCATTCCGCCGATATCGGGTGATGCGATAGAGAGATTGGGTATATTCAGCGAATTTATATGGTCAATAAAGACAGTGGCTGCATACAGGTGATCGAGCGGAATATCGAAAAATCCCTGAATTTGGGGTGCATGCAAATCCATAGTCAATACCCGATGCGCACCAGCGGTGACGATAAGATTCGCTGCCAGCTTTGACGTCACCGCAACGCGCGGCTGATCCTTACGGTCCTGCCTGGCATAGGAAAAATAGGGGATAACAGCAGTAATTCGATAAGCAGAAGCACGACGGGCTGCGTCTATCAGAATCAGCAGTTCCAGCAAATTTTCTGCCGGTGCATTGGTAGACTGAATAATGAAAACATCCTGGCCGCGGATGTTCTCTTCATATTTCGCCCAAATTTCTCCGTCAGAAAAATTTTTAATACTGACATTGCCCAGATCTTTATCGAGTATCCGGGCTATCTTTGTGGCCAGCGGACGATTCGAACGTCCGGAAAAAATCTTCAAATCTCTGTTGACGGAAATCGGCATATGCAAAATTTCCTAAGGTTGTCCCTTGGATGAGTTGAATAAAAAATGACGAAAACCACAAGACTTTCGTCATCTTAATTTTTGCTGGGGCGGGAGGATTCGAACCTCCGTATGCGGGTACCAAAAACCCGTGTCTTACCACTTGACGACGCCCCAGTATAATCTCATCCGGCGTCAACTTTATAAACAGGTCTAAATATAAAGGTTGTAAAATCCTTTCGAAAATGCTCTCGGGCACTTTTTGCAACCATCGGATCAAAGAACAAACCAAAGATACTCGATCCGCTACCGGACATTCGCGAATAGAATGCCCCCTCTTTGAGCAGCGTCCCCTGAATCGTTGACAGTACCGGAAAACGATCATACACTGCTGGTTCTAAATCGTTGCAAAATATTGTGGACCAGAGAGCAGGATCGCTGATATCTTTATAGTCAATAAATTTAGTATTTTTTGTTGACTTTGTCAAGTCAAAATTATTGTTTTCATATGCCCACGGTGTTGATACGCCGAAATCGGGATAAACCAGAATCCCTGTATAATCCAGACGACAAGACACCCGAAAGAGCTCTTCACCGCGGCCATAGGCAAGAGCTGTTCCTCCCCGAAGGAAAAAGGGGACATCCGAACCCAGTTGTAAAGCTATATGCGAGAGTTTTTTTTGGCTCAACTTCAGGTTCCAGAGGCTATTGAGTTGCTTCAGGGTTGCGGCGGCGTTTGAGCTACCGCCCCCCAGGCCTGCCCCGATGGGTATTTTCTTGTCGAGATAAATACGGCAACCCGGCGGTTTGCCCTTTTGACGGGACAGCAACACTGCCGCTTTATATACAAGATTGTCCTCTTCAGAAGGAAGGATTCGGGCATCGCCGTTGACGGAAATCGACCCCGGCCTGATATCGAAATGCAGCTCATCGCAGAGATCAATTTGCTGAAAAATTGTTTCCAGATCGTGAAAGCCATCCTTTCGTTTTCTCAGGACGCGCAGGTGTAAATTGATTTTTGCACAGGAAGGAACAATAATCATTTCTTTTTGCTGCTGAGCAAATCCAGGTCTGCCTGAGGACGAGGAATCACGTGAACGGAAATCACTTCCCCGATCTTTTCCGCGGCAGCGGCACCGGCGTCAACGGCGGCCTTGACAGCACCTACAGTACCCTCAATTTTGACGGAAACCAATCCACTGCCGGGATATTCCGTACCAAGCAATTTGACATCCGCTGCCTTTACCATGGCGTCTGCTGCTTCAATCGCGGCTACTAATCCTCTGGTCTCAATCAGTCCAAGAGCTTGCATGTTATTCTGCCTCCAGTAAAAACATATCCATAAATCACCCCCATTTTATTGATTCTTTTCTCTAATGTCAATATTTTTTTCAATGCAGAGGTGCGATTTTTCTCAAGCACCTTTGCTTTAACCTTGGTAACAATACAGTGTTCGGTTCCTCTCATAAAATTTGTCAGCGAATCTATAGAGATGATTCTACGTTGATAAGAAAATAGAATTGCTTGCCTTTGAGAGCTATTTTTAATAATTTTCAATTTAAAAGAAGGCTCTGTCATGTCTGTTCTCTATTTGGTTGGTGACGCCCATCTCGGTTGTGAAGGGGCGAAAAAGGAAAATATCAAGGTTCGGTCACTGCTGGATTTTTTTAGCTATATACAACAGCCGGGAAATCACCTGGTGATTATGGGGGACCTGTTTGACTTTTGGTTCGAGTATCGTTACGCGCTTCCCAAACAACACTTTGAGGTTCTGGCAGGATTAAGGGATCTTGTAAACAGCGGTGTGCAAATAGATTATTTGGCAGGGAACCATGACTTTTGGCTCGATTCGTTTATCGGGCATAACATCGGCGTCAATGTACATATGGATGATATGCAACTGCAGTGGGAACGCTTTGCTTTATATTTGAGACATGGCGACGGATTGCTAAAGTCGGATCACTTTTATCGGATTCTGAAAAAAGTATTAAGGAACCGGTTTAATGTTTTTCTATACCGGCTCCTGCATCCCGATGCCGGTATTCCACTGGCGCATTTTTTTTCCAGGCTCAGCCGCAATTCTTCTTCCCAGATGAGGGCCTATTCCGATGATGATTACCGCGCTTTCGCACGGAACAAGCTAAAAGAAAACATTGATATGGTCGTTCTCGGTCATACACATTGGGCGGCTTGTAAAGCGTATCAAGGCGGTTGGTATCTAAATCCGGGTGCATGGATGTTGGCGCGGACTTTTATCCAGGTCGATAAAAATGGTCCGCAGCTTTTTCAATGGAACCCGGATGGCGTTACGGGGTTTAAAACATCGATTCCCCCCGGCAATAAAGGAGAAGAGTAAACAATTATGGTTCTTCCGAATAATGAGTACTTTTTTAACCGCTGAGAAAACGCCAAG
>CAZSOP010000269.1:0-6270 GCA_964608385.1 uncultured Cytophagia bacterium | reverse complement strand
GGCTATATTGAAAAAAACCGCCTCGAAAAAACAGAAACATTTCTGACGCTCGATCTGATCGCATCCTATAAAATCGCGCTGGCCGGTAATATTTTTGGAACGTTTACCGCCGGCGTCTACAACATCACCAACGATTTCCAGGACGATTTTGACAGAGGTGTATACCGCGATGCCGGTTATATTTACGGTCCGCTGATTCCAAGACGTCTGTTATTTGGTTTTACCATCGGACATGATTAACAAGTCAAGCCATTGCGATACAAATGGGCTCGTTTGGCTCCGGCATCACGACTGAACTCTACCAGGTCAAATACGTTACCATCACCCAGCCGTCGGACGGATTGGGACAAACCGGAAGCTATCCCGATCCGTATTTCCTCGATCACAGACTGACCCCCAAGTCAGCTCTGTGGTCCGGCGGTGGTGAACCCTATATCGACTATGATTGTCCGACTGAAACCCTTTCCGACCCCTATGGTATCTGGGGATTCGAGGAGCCGGCGGATTTTTATCTGGATGGCAGCCATTTGCGCCAAATCGCCGGCTTTCCCTCTTTTATGGCAGGGCAGCTCTTTACCAGCAATGATGCATCGTCAGACGGCCGCCCTTCTGTATTTTGTGGCAACAGCAAAAGCACAAACGATTGGATGAATAATCCCTCCTCTGCCTATAATAGCAAATAGTTTTCCTATATCAATTTTCAGGATCCGGCCGGATCGCCCGTGACCAATCCGCTGGTCGTCAATGGCCACACTTATACGAAAATCGGTTGGACACCCTATGACCAGGAACTCGGCTACGGGTGGTACGGCGATATGGCGCATGTGATGTACCGCTATCTGACCAGCGGCCCCAATGAGCTGCAGAAGAGCATTCTCTATGATGACCATACCGATTTCAACCTGGATGGCGCGCTGAACGAAAATGATTATGCACTCTGGCTGCAGAATGCTATTCTGGGGCGGTGAGTGATGATTATAAATTGATGCTATATCAACTGTTTTACGCTGCAAATCACCCGTATAAGCTATTTTCCGCAAACCTGCTCAAACACCCGCATAAAATTTCCTCCGAGAATCTTTTCCACCTCTTGCTGTGAATAGCCTTCTTCCAGCAAAGCCCAGGTCAGATGCGGGAAATCGGTCACGTCCTCGAGTCCAATGGGCACGCGCCCGATGCCATCGAAATCCGATCCCAGGGCCACATGATCGATCCCCACAAGATCGACGATATAATGGATATGATCAACCACGTCCCGAATGGTGGCATTCTGATAAGATTTTGTGAGAAACGGCGGATAAAAGATCACACCGACCACCCCGCCGGTATTGGCAATGGCGATGATCTGTTCGTCTCTGAGATTGCGATAATGGTTGTGCAGAGTTCTGGCGCCAGAGTGTGTGGCCACGATGGGATTTTTGGTGATGGTCAGAATATCCTCAATGGTTTTAATTCCGGTGTGCGACACATCGATGATCACGCCCAGGGAATCCATGATGCGAATGATGGTTTTGCCAAAATCCGACAGTCCGATGATATGGGAGGCGCGATCCCGGGCAGAGATCGCCCAGGGGAGACTGTTGTTCCAGGTGATGGTCATATAGCGCATGCCCGCCTCATAGAGCCGAATCAGGTTATCCAGATTCTCTTCGATCGCATGTCCTCCCTCGACACCGATGACCGCAGCGATTTTCTCCTGTTCAACAATCGACAGAACACCGGCAGGATCGGTGGCCAGCGCCATGGTTTCCGGATTCACTTCGAGCTCGTTATAGAGCCGGTCGATATAGGACATGGCAACGGTAAAGGGTGCATGCGAATGTTTGGATGGATCTACCCAAACCGCGAAAAACTGCACATCCACCCCACCCTCCTGCAGTCTGGGAATATCGGTATGAAAATAATGATGCCGGTCGCCCAGCTGATAGGACGGCGTCACCGCCATCTTTTCCAGAATATCATTATGTAAATCGATCACCAGGGCATGGGAATGAACCGTTTGCAAAAGAATCTCCAGCTCATCTGCAGGAATCGCATCGATGGTCAGAGTATCACAAACATAACCAAAGGCCTGCGTCATAATGTGGATGGGATGGTCAACCGGTTTCAACAAGGTTTGCGTCACACCGGCAAACGAGCCCGAAATGGCGGATAACCCACCCCCCGCACCTCCGTCTAGTTGGATCATCTTTTTGGTGATCGTCTGACGACCACTGCGGATACGATAAAAATAGATGCCGGCAGGTCCCTGGCTGAAATACCGTATGGAATAGCTTCCGGGCTGTAAATCCGCTGAACGTTCTGAAATCGTATGTCCCAACACATTAAAAGCCTGAACCATCACCCGCCCGGCGCGAGCGATTTGAAACGGAATAACGGTGGACGGATTAAAGGGATTGGGATAGTTTTGTGAGACGGCAAAAGCGATGGGCTGGTGCGGTGATTGGTCTGATACCGAGCTGGTCAGATCATAAGACCAGGCGCCGGCAGCGTCACTGTATACGGTATCCTGGTAGCCTCCCTCTTTCTTTTCCACAATAATCATGGCTGAATCGATCGGTTCGTGGGTGTGATGATCCAGCACGCGTCCGGAAAGAATTTGGGCGGTCAGGGGTGAAAAGGAAAACAGCACGAAGAATAGACAAGGAATGCGCCTCATCTTTTATCTCGTTATTATTGAGCGATTAATATGAATATATCAATATAGGTATTCAAGTAAAGGGATAAAACAGAAATATTTGGTCCGACCCCTAATATTTGAACCATATTTGGATTCGCTAGAGCTCAACATCCAGCCAGATCAAGCGATGATCAGAAGCCTGCTTCACCAGAGCAGCGTCTTCAGCATTGACGCTTGAATCGGGCCAAAAAACCCCTCCATCTACCGGGTTCAGGTCTTTGCATGGAAGCAGGTAATCGATACGAAGACCGCGATTTCCCCACTCTACCGTATGACGTTCGATGTATTGCGGCGGACCGGGGTTACGGCCCTTAAGCGCGCCTTTGCTGCTCAAAAAGGGTCCGGTATCCGTTATCCGCGAATGAGTCAACAGCTGATCAATCGCCCGCTTTCCCATTGCCAGGGTATCCCCATGAGGAGCGGCGTTCAAATCGCCGGCAAGGATAAAACCCGCCTCTGCCGCCAACCCGCCCCTGACGCCGTTATCATCCACCAACATCGAATCGTCGTTCAAATAGTGAACCCACATGCGAATCTCGTCATAGTTACGGCGGCCGTTGCGGTCTTCAGGACCGTCAAATCCCGGTGGGGTCGGATGCGATACCAGCAGATGAATGACCTTGTCGTTAATTTTCACCGGGATATCCCAATGCGATTTGCTGGAGAGGCGAAAAATGTCGATTTCATCGGCCGAATACCAATCGCCGGGAATCAGATTGTCCGGAAGATCCTTCCAGAGAAAGTTCTGAAAAGTGCGGGCATTCCCGTGCTGCAGGGGAAAGCGCGACAGCACCGCCATCGAGTATTGACCCGGATAGGAGCCATACCCATAACAATCACCGCCATAGTCACGCGAGCCTCTGTCCGCCTCGGTGGCAACCAGGCCATTGTTATCCAAATCCCTGCCGCTGAGAATACCGGTATTGCACGGTGCAGTGTAAATATAGGGATAACCAGGAAAATTTACTCCCTGGTTCAGATAAGCATCGATAAAGCGGTGGGCGTTGAGAGACAGATCATTTCCTGTATCCAGAGCATCGATATCATGATCAATTTCGTTGAGCACCAGCACATCCGGATTGATTTTGCGGATTATCGCAGCAGCGGCCCTGAGCTGGCTATTTTGGCCGACACCGCCTGAATCGACATCCGTCAACTTTTCCGTCGACAGTTCCCATATATTGAATTGGGCAAACCGCACCAAATCCGTCGAATCGCCCTTTTGAACAGTACAGCCGCCGGCCAACAAAGCGATGCACAGCAAAACAAAAACAGTAAAAGTGAACCCTGAAAAAATTTTGCAAAGATATTTTAACAATTCAGAATCTCCCAAGTGTTAATTCATTAATTGTTAATCGCCTTATATTTTGGATGCATATCTTATATCTTTGGCCCATGAACGCTTATTTCAAGACCGAAAAGGCGTAATGTTTTTCTCATTCCGATCCGTCACAGCCCGGCTTGTTCCAGCCCAATGATTTCATCGCATAGATACCGATCATTCCGGTTACAACCGCAGATAGCATGATTTTCAAGACGGTAAAATCCTTGAGCAGCAGTTGCCCGATGATGACATCGTACTTTGTTGCCCCCCCTTTCTGAAGCAAAACACCAAACACAATACCGAATGCCAATCCCCAAATCAAAGTAAATTTATTATTAAATCGTTTTGTTTGCGAATTCTTTTTTTGCATATTTCCTCCATCAACCGATTAATCCAAAGATCAAATGCGCCGCCACGATTCCGCCGATGAAAAAGAAAACAGCAGAGATCCAGCTCGAAACGGCGAGTTGCAGTGTACCGCTGATACCATGTCCGCTGGTGCAGCCGCCGGCCCAACGGGAGCCGAAACCGATGATAATACCGCCCAACAGCGCAATAACGCTCCTCAACAGCGGGTCGGTGCCGAATGCGTTTTCCCAGAATAAAGGCACCCATTGCCAAAGAAAATCACCGGACAGCAATGCCGAGAGCAACGAGCCGATGACAATGCCCAATACCAGCATCATTTGCCAATCCACAACCGGTTTAAACTTTTGATAATAAGGTTCAAGCTCCACTTTTCTGCCCCGAAACAGCATTTTGATCATGCCGCTCAGTCTGGCAAAGGTAGTTGAGCAGGCGATCGGCTTTTGGGAGATCAAAAAGGTGAACCAACTCAGAATACCGATACCAACCCCAACCACATAGGGCGACCATTGCACTTTGGTTAAAAATTCCATAATCCTGCCCTCCATTCTCTATTCCGCATCCCAATGTTTTTTAACTTCACTAAAGCTGGTGAAAAATCTGGAAACATGTGGAATGATCTAGTCAATACAGTAAAATATATTTCAAGGGACAAGCCAAGAGCGGCAAAAAAGTGGGCCATTGAAATTAAACGTTCCGTTCAGAATCTGAGCGATTTCCCTCGACTGGGTAGAATCGTTCCTGAATTTTCCGCCGAAAGCATTCGAGAACTCGTTAAAGGTCAATACAGAATCGTCTACAAGATAGATATCGAGACCAACACAATCGCCATTGTCGCTGTACATCATTCAAAAAAGCCCCTCGTCTAGATACCCCCCTCTTTTGCTCTCCAAGTCTTGAGATTTCTTTTTCCTGAATGCCTCTTTTCAAGGCAAAAAAGAGGCTCCGGAAGCGATTCTTTACTGTTTTCAGCACTTGGCTCTGGATTTACAGCAAAAATACGAGCTCCAACCCCAACGCGCCCCCGCTCTACGCATTCACTGAATCGATACTTGAAAGCAACGAATCATTATCGGCTATATCGGACATGGATTGACCATAATGGACAACGCGCAGCATACCCGATTTGTCCACCAGCATTTGTGCCGGCATTCTGCCGAACTTGAACAGCTTTACCTGTTATCCATAGAGCTTCAAGACATGGTGTTGCGGATCGGGCAGGCCGATAAATGGTAAATTTTCCTTTGCCCAGCTGTTGAAATGCAAAGATCGTCTCTTTTAGAGATTCTCTGCAATCTTCAAGAGTCCTGCCTTTGGTTATAACTTCCGGCCACTCAATTAATTGGCCCATATAACCACTTGTTTTTTTATATATTTTGCTGGAAAATTCGTCTGCGTAGATACTCTAAATCTTTTTGGAAAGTAGATAACTTTTGGCAGAGTGTCAATAAAAATTCATCGAGTAAAGAAAACGGCCAAACCCCGGGTGTTTGAATGCACCAGGCCTAACATGGGCATCAGATATGAAACCCATTCAGGCTGAGTGAAAATCCGGGCGCGGAACCACACCCGCGGTTCTTCGGACAGCCGCGAAGGTACTTGACGACAGTAACCAGAATCGTGCTATTATACTTTTTCCTCTCCCCCCAGACCTTTATGGCTTGATTTTTCCTAGCCGGATCGGATAGAACTGTTGTTCATAATGAATACTGACGCAAAGAGATGTGATTTTTTGCTTCCGGCATTTCCATTTAGAATTAAAACGGCGTTTACAAGCGACTTTTTCTTTAAATAGTCTTTTCAGGGTTAAAAAGGGAGCTCTAAGAGCGATTTTTAAGCGCTTATAACAGCTAAGCTTTTGATTTTTAACAACATTTTCGGGTCCGACCCCTAATATCCT
>CAZSOP010000268.1:0-6271 GCA_964608385.1 uncultured Cytophagia bacterium | reverse complement strand
GGGCGAGATGCCTGCTTTTCAACGTCTGCTTCGCAGCGGTCATTTCAGCTCACTGGCCACCACTTTACCCCCCCAGAGTCCGGTGGCGTGGTCCAGTTTTATCACCGGAACCAATCCCGGCGGCCATGGTATCTTTGACTTTATTCATCGCGATCCGGCCACATTTACGCCTTATTTATCAACGTCGAGAAGTTACGGGGCGGAAAAAACCCTTGAGATCGGTAAATGGTCTATTCCGGTCAAAGGCGGCAATGTGGAGCTGCTCAGGCGCGGTCCGGCATTCTGGACCTATCTGGAAGAGAAGGGTATACCGGCGACGCTTTTCAAGCTGCCGGCCAATTTCCCGGTTGAGGAGAGTAAAAGTAAAGCCATCAGCGGCATGGGCACTCCCGATTTGCTGGGAACATATGGTACGTTTACCTTTTATACCGACATGGATATAGAGGGAGCGGAAAATTTTACCGGCGGACGCGTGGTTAAGGTAAAACCCGTTGATCACGTCATCAAAACAAAGATCGACGGTCCGCCCAACAGCTTGCGAACAGATAAAGATGTTGCAGACATAGATTTTACCGTTTATCGCGATCCCCGGGAACCGGTTGTCAAAATTGATGTTCAGGGAGAGCAGATCATGCTGAAACAAGGCGAATGGTCGGAATGGATTCCGCTTAAATTCGAAATGATGCCCATGTTCGCCACGGTAAATGGAATGGTAAAAATCTACGTACAGCAGGTGCACCCCCATTTTCGCATGTACGTCTCTCCGATCAATGTCGATCCCATGGAAGCCCATGTTCCGATTTCCAATCCGAGCAGTTATTCGCGCAATCTGTCGGAAGCGGTAGGACGATTTTACACACAAGGGTTTCCCGAGGATACCAAGGCGCTTTCGAATGGTATCTTTTCCAATGAAGAGTTTCTGACCCAATCCAAGATGGTACTCGATGAACGGCTTCAAATCTTCCAGCACGAATTCGATGATTTTAACGAGGGTCTCTTTTTCTTTTATTTTTCCAGCATCGACCAGAATACACACATGATGTGGCGAACCATGGATCCGTCACATCCGCTTTATGAACCCAATGCGAGCAAAGAGGTCAAGGATGCGGTCTATTACTTTTATCGCTCCATGGATGATGTTCTCAAACAAGCCATGGATAAAGCCGATAGTAAAACAACGATCATGCTTTTATCTGATCACGGCTTTGCCCCTTTTGGTCGTGAATTTCATCTCAGCACCTGGCTGGTCAATCAGGGCTATACCGCGGTGACGGATGCGGACAGAATCCATGACAGCGATTTCTATGATCATGTGGACTGGAGCAAAACCAAAGCGTTTGCCATGGGTCTGAACGGCATCTATATCAACCTGCTCGGCCGCGAAGCCAGAGGATCGGTCATGCCCCGGGATGCAGTTCAGCTCAAAAAAGAGATTATTGAAAAACTCAATATCGTACGCGATCCTCTCAATGGCAAGAAAATGGTTGCCCAGGCCTATGACGCCCGAAAAGTCTATCACGGTCCGTTTATTGATCTTGCACCCGATATCATCGTCGGATATCAGAGCGGCTACAGAATATCGGACCAGTCGGTTTTAGGCAAATTCCCCAAAGGGATCGTGAGCGACCGTAAAGACAAATGGTCGGCAGACCATTGTATGGATCCGGGGCTGGTCCCGGGAACGCTGATCACCAACCAGTCCGTAAAATCTAAAAAACCCGGTCTGTGGGATCTGGCACCGTCGATTTTGCAAAAATTCGGCATTCAGGCACCAAAGGAAATGGATGGAAAACCGATTTTTGGCTAAAAAGAAAGGCAAACGGTATGTTTGGTAAAAAAATAAAGTTGAACCAAGAATTGTATGACAAGGCTAAAAAATACGCAGAGACCGCGGAATATTCTTCTGTGGATGAATTTATCACCCATATTATCGAAAAAGAGATTCAAAACATCGAACAGGACGGCGATTCTCTTGAAGAGGTCGAAAAACGCCTGAAAGGATTGGGATATATCTCCTGAACGCCGCCTGACAGCAACGATAAGGAAATACGTCGATGGACACGATCAAACAACTGTTCAATAGTGTTTCAAACCCTCTCTTCGCGGCTTTAAGCGCTCTGGGGCCGGTTTGGGGCTTGATTGTACTCTCCATTTTTACCGGCATTTTGATGCTGGTTATCTTTAAATGGGCTTCCAATCAATCGGGAATCAAAAGAATCAAAAACCGAATCAAAGCGCATTTGCTGGAATTGAGGCTTTATAAAGATGATGTCAATCTCTCCTTCAACGCTCTCGGTTCGATTTTTTCCAATAATTTAAAATACCTTACATTTGCTCTCAAGCCGATGATCATATTGATGATCCCTATGATCATCATCATTATCCAGATTGCAGCGCGATACGAATATCGGCCTTTGCAGGCGAATGAATCTGTCATTGTCAACGCCCGGTTTGATAAAAATGTCGACTTGAGAAAGGTTCAGCTGCAGACGCCGGAGGCCATCAAAATCGAAACACCGCCTTTGCGCATTCCTTCACAACAGAAAATATTTTGGCGGTTGCGGGCAAAGGAAACCGGCAAATTTACCCTTGAGATACAATTACCAGGGGAAACGGCGAGCAAAGATATTCTCGTCGGAGAACGGTTGTCGAGTCTGGCCTCGCATCGCGTGCAAAAGAGCTCTCTGCTAACCCTGGTCCACACTGCAGAACCTTCCCTGCCCTCCAATGCAGCGGTAAAAGAAATTGCAATCGACTATCCGCATCGCGAGCTTGAAATTTTAGGGATGCACATCCACTGGCTGGTGCTTTTCTTTGCACTCTCTATTGTCGGAGGTTATGCTCTTAAAGGGGTAATCGGGGTTGAAATATAAACGCGGATTAAGCGATTAGCAGATGTTAAATATATATTCAGAATGAATCTGTTAAATTTGCATAATCCGTTTAATCCGTGTTTCATCCGCGTTTACACCTCCGGTTTCCAACCGGGTTCGTAGAGTCGTTGCCAGAGACTCATGGCCTCCTGGTCATTGAGAATGTGACCGTTGCGTTTGTTGATGTCCAGGGTACGACCGACGCGCAGGGAAATATTTCCCAACAATCCCAGCAACACGCTTTTATGTACCTCATCGGCCGGGGCATTCAGCGTTTCCAGGCCGCGTATAGACTGGATAAAATTTTCCGCATGGCGATCATTGAGACCAGGGTCGACGGTGTCGCCGGCATCCACTTTCCCTTCTTCTTCTCTGGTATTGTAAACGAGGTTATTATCCAGATCAAAAATTTTGTAATCGCTGTTTCCGTCATAATCCAAAATTCCTTCGGTGCCGAAGAACAATACATCTGTGTGTCTATAAGTGGCATCAAAACTGTTGGTTGAGCGTCCCTCCCACGTGACCATGATACCATTATCGTATTCGATCATAATTTCCTGGGTATCGGGACATTCCCAGTCATCGACATTGCGATAGTGCCAGCGTCCTCCAAACGACGACACCCGAATGGGATATTGCACATCCAGAGCCCAGCGGGCGATATCCAGCATGTGCGTACCGTTGTTCAGCGCTTCTCCGGTTCCCCAGTGCCAGAACCAGTGCCAGTTATAGGGATGCAGGTTATCGCGATACGGTACCCGTGGAGCCGGCCCCTGCCACAGATCCCAGTTGAGATAATCTGGAACGGCAATCTCCTTGCCGAATCCAATAGGCAGGCGTTTTCTGCAATAAAAAGTTTTTGCCATATAGACGTCACCGATAATACCATCCCTGATAGCCCCGATCATCTTGTCCACCTCGTTCATCGACCGGCGTTGTGTCCCGACCTGAACCTGTTTGCCGGACTTGCGCCAGGCCTGTACCAGCCACTCTCCTTCGCACGGATTGTGAGCATGTGGCTTTTCAACATAGACGTGTTTACCGGCCTGAAGAGCCTGAATGGCCATCGGAGCATGCCAGTGATCCGGGGTAGCAATGACCAGAGCATCCAAATCCTTATCGTCCAAAGCCTTTCTGAAATCGATACAGGTTTTGGGTTCTTTTGCCTGTTTTGCCTGAACGGCTTTTACTGCATCGTCAAGGTAGCGGGTATCGACATCGATGACGTATTTCACCTCGACGTTATCCAGAACAGCAAACTTTTCGGCAAGGCTCTTCCCCCGGCTTCGAATACCGGCGACACCGACAACAATCTTGTCATTTGCCGATTGCGCCAAACCATTTTTAGTGAACGGCAGCACGCTCGCAGCTGTGGCGGTCACTGCTGCTGTTTTCAGAAATTGACGGCGATTGGTTGATTGCATGGTTCTCTCCCGTTTTGATTTATTCACCAAATTGAAGATTTTCAAGTCACAGTCGTTCATATCTATTATGAAGAAAATAACTTAAAATAACAAGAATCTTTTGCCTTTTGATAAAACTTTTGCACAAAACCCTCAAGTTTAGCAAAATTCGTCATTTCTAAAAAGAGATGAACTTTTTACAAAAAAGAGTTGCATTATTCAAAATTAAATCGTAGCTTTAAGTGTTAATTAAAGTACACGGGTATTAGCCGCTTTTTATTCTAAATGATATTGCACAACAATAAAGTTTAAAAGAAAGATCGCGGGGTTGCTCGAGAGATCAAGCCGGCGTATTTCTATGTAAAAAGCAGAATACAGTGGTGTACGAAACATTCAGTAATGGTAAGGATTTGTAAGATGGAAAGAGGCACAGTTAAATGGTTCAACGGCTCAAAAGGCTACGGCTTCATCTCTCGCGAAGACGGTGAAGACATTTTTGTTCACTACAAGGCAATTGAAGGCGATGGTTTCCGCACTTTGGATGAAGGTGACCAGGTCGAATTCGAAATCGGCGAAAGCCCCAAAGGTCTTCAGGCGACCAAAGTCTCAAAAATATAAGTTGAAGATCCATTTTAAAAAAAAACCCGGCCAAAGCCGGGTTTTTTTTTTGTAACGGTTTACTCTGAAAAATAGTACACAATTAGTAACAAATTATAAATCAACAAAGATATAAATAACAGCTTGTGTAAATTCAGTGTTTGCGTTCAGGAATCCAGTCCCAGAATTTTTCGATTCAATTGTGTATCGGTTTCACTGCCGGCAAAATCATCAAAAGCGACATCAGTGGTTTCGATAATGTGTTTGGCAATAAAGGGGGCTCCCTCCTTTGCGCCCTGTTCCGGGCTTTTGATGCAGCACTCCCACTCAAGGACAGCCCAGCCATCGTAATCATACTCTGTCAATAACGAAAAAACACGGCTAAAATCAACCTGACCATCTCCGAGAGAACGAAAACGCCCGGCGCGTTTAATCCAGGGTTGATACCCACCATAGACACCGACCAATCCGTTGGCATTGTATTCGGCATCCTTGACGTGAAAGGATTTGATCCGCTCTGAAAAAAGTTCGATAAATTCAAGATAATCGAGCTGCTGCAGCACAAAGTGACTCGGGTCATAGGTAATGCAAGCCGCCGGATGATCATCGGAAATCTCCAGAAACATCTCAAACGTGGCGCCGTCAAAAAGGTCAGAGCCCGGATGCAGCTCATAGGAAATGGAGATGTCGTGATCTTCAGCCATATCCAGCAACGGCTGCCAGCGCTTGTATAGTTCGGCAAAG
Organism: uncultured Cytophagia bacterium; assembly: GCA_964608385.1. Taxonomy (GTDB): domain Bacteria; phylum Zhuqueibacterota; class Zhuqueibacteria; order Residuimicrobiales; family Oceaniaggregativiventaceae; genus Oceaniaggregativivens_A. The sequence goes on along the minus strand of CAZSOP010000268.1, from coordinate 654 downwards.
GATTCTTCAATCAACCCTTCCGGACGCTGTGGCCAGGGGTAGACCATATGCCAGGCAAATCCTCCGGACATGACCGGGACGCTTTTTAGCCCCAGATTTACAGAGGCGGAAATGACCTTTTTAAGCTGGTCGGTAGCCCACTCTGTGCGTTCCTGCTCGCCCAATCCTTTCGGATAAAACGGCTGAAAAGCGGTTTCATAAACCTTGTTGGTTGCCAGCACCTGTCCCTGCAAATGAGCAGCCAGTTCGGTGATCTGTAGTCCCAGAGCATCGAGCTTTCCTTTTAACTCATCACAATAGGCCCTGGAATCAGCAGCTTTATCCAGATCGATAACTTTGCTTTCCCATGTGGGTATCTGTACAGCTTTATACCCCAAACCGGCAACCCATTTACCGATATTCTCCAGATTGTTGCAGGGGGGGTCATCGCGTAAAAACTGAGCCAAAAAAATAGCAGGACCTTTAATTTGTTTCATCGTTTTTCTCCCTTTAGGAACATCCGGTGTTTTTATAATATAACATATTTATCGCGTTTCGCAAACCGAATCAAAACCATTTTTCGCGATCTCTGCGATTTAACTGCGTTCTTGCCGTTGATCTTTTTGGATCATCCGGTTAATGCGTACCCAAAACCGCCAAGCTCGCCAAGAACGC
>CAZSOP010000267.1:0-6285 GCA_964608385.1 uncultured Cytophagia bacterium | reverse complement strand
CAGCGCTCTTGGCGAGCTTGGCGGTTTTGGGTACGCATTAACCGGATGATCCATATATCTTCAGCGATCTCTGTGATTTTGAATCGTTAAGAACTCCAAAAAAAAGGATACTATGAATACTTTTAATACAGCTAAAGGTACCCGGCAGCGGTAAATTTAATGGTTTAGAGTACCATTGCCATGGGATTTTCGATTCTTTTTTTCAAATCTCTCATAAACAGAGCAGCGGCGGCACCATCGATCACCCTATGATCTGAAGAGAGCGTTAGTTTCATGCGTTGACCGATGGTAATTTGATCTTCTTCGATTACCGGCACCTTTTTCACTGCCCCGACAGCCAGAATGGCTGCTTCGGGTGGATTGATGATGGCGCTGAACTCTTCAATGTTGTACATACCGAGATTGCTGACTGTAAAGGTTGCTTTGGTGTACTCTTCGGGTACTAATTTGCGTTCTTTGGCGCGTTTGACCATAGTTCTGATTTCTTTCGATATGTCTCCGATGCTTTTCTGATCACAATTTCGAACAACCGGCGTGATAAGACCTTCGTCCAGCGCTACGGCAATACCTATATCGACGCGGTCGTGCTGAAGAATATGATCGTTGGCAAATGATGCATTAATGATTTTGTGTTTTTTCAGAGTCAGGCTTGCCGCTTTGACGATAATGTCGTTGAAACTGATTTTGATATCGGATTGTGATTCGTTCAATGCTTTGCGGTATTCCGCTGCTTTTCGCATATCCACCTCCGCGGTGAGATAGAAATGCGGTACCGTGGTCTTGCTCAGGGTCATACGTCTGGCGATAATATCTCTCATGGTTGTGAGGTTGACTTTGACCGGTTTTTTTTCAGCGGTTTCACTGCTTTGGACTTTGTCGAGGAAATTGATGACGTCGCGACGGATGATTCGGCCTCCGGTGCCGCTGCCCTGAAGGCTGCGCAAATTCACGCCTTTTTTTTCGGCAATTTTTTTGGCAAGGGGAGAGGCTTTGAGGCGGGTACCGTCGGAGGCCGTTTTCACATCTGTTTTTGTGGGAGCAGAAACACTTGTTGTCGATGACGGGACGACGGCAGGTTTTGGGGGTTCCGGAACTCTGCTCTCTGTTTCGATGTTTTTTGTTTCTTTTGTTTTTTTCGGTTCCGGTTTTGTATTCTTTTCTTTGGCCTTGAGTATAGCAGAAATATCTTCATCCTCCTCGCCGATTACCGCGATTAAACCGCCGACTCTGACTTTGCCTCCCTGCGGAACCACGATTTTTTTCAGAACCCCTTCATCAAATGCTTCCAGTTCCATGGTGGCTTTATCACTCTCGGCCTCGGCAACGACTTGACCGGCTTTTATCGCTTCGCCTTCTTTCTTTAGCCATTTGATTATCGTTCCTTCTTCCATGGTATCGCTGAGTTTGGGCATTGTCATTTTTATAGCCATAATCTTTTCCTTGAACTTCTATTTATCCGATTAATTGATGACTCTGGTCGATATATAATGCTCTTTTTGCAGCACTTGCAACTTTACCGGCGCCGGGTATGACCTCTTTTTCCAAATTATGTGCATAGGGCATGGGAATATTTTCGCCGCTAATGCGTTCAACCGGGGCGTCGAGATAATCAAAAGCTATCTTGTTGATCCGAAAGGCGATTTCGGCACCAACACCAGCATACGGCCATCCTTCTTCGACGACGACACAGCGGTTGGTTTTTTCGACAGAAGTGATGATCATCTGCTCATCCAGGGGTTTAAGCGTTCTCGGATCGATCACTTTAGCATCAATTCCCTCTTTTTCAAGCAAAGAGGCCGCTTCCATACAAATATGCAACATTTTGTTCCACCCGATCAGAGTGATATCTTTGCCCTCGCGTTTGATTTCACCGGTTCCGATGGGGATGATATATTCGGTATCCGGCACTTGGCCTTTCATGCCATACATGGCTTCGCTTTCGATAAATATGACCGGGTTATCGTCCCGGATAGCGGCCTTGAGCATACCTTTACCGTCTCTTGGAGTACTGGGAGACATGACGATCAAACCGGGAACATTGCAGAACCAGGGATCGAGACACTAGGAGTGTTGGGCGCTGAGCATATGTGCCGATCCGCCCGGTCCGCGAAAGACGATAGGTACTTTTATCTGTCCGCCGGACATGTACCGCAGTTTGGCGGCGTTGTTGAATATTTGATCAAGGGCGAGTATGGAAAAGTTAAAGGTCATGAATTCAATAATCGGCCATAGCCCTGTCATTGCAGCACCGATGCCGATGCCGGCAAAGCCGAGCTCGGCAATGGGCGTATCGATTGTTTTCGATAAGATAAATGACCGGCAATTTTCATAATTTTGCCAGATTCAGCGATTCGTGAAATGCACCCTGATGAACAGCGCCTTCACCAAAAGAAACGATAACAACGCTGTTCTCTTCGCGGTATTTAATGGCAAATCCCACGCCTGTGGCGAGGGGGATTTGTCCGGCCACGATTCCGTGACCGCCCAGATAGCGTTTTTCGACATCAAACAGATGCATCGATCCGCCTTTTCCCCTGGAGACGCCGGTTTCCTTTCCATAGAGTTCCGCCATGATGGCTTTGGGATCGGAACCTTTAGCCAAAATGTGACCGTGATCCCGATAAGCGGAAATCAGGTAATCATCCGGCCGCATCGTGGCCACGGTGCCCACCCCGGTTGCTTCCTGGCCGATATAGAGATGGCAAAATCCGCCTATTTTTTGCATACCGTACATCTGTGCAGCCCGTTCTTCGAATCTGCGAATGAGCAACATCATGCGGTACATCCAAACGAGTTTTTCTTTTTTCATTATGCATTCCTGATTTGTTATGTTTTTCTGCTATTGACGCTGCCTTGATAACAGAGCTGCTTTTTCAAGACTGCAAAGATAATTTTCTGTTATTGATCGTCGTTATGCCCCGCGCCCGCCTTGTTTAGATTGTTTTTATGTATGTTATATGATGCAGTACCCCGGATTTTGATTCAATATAATTCTTATAGTATGGAAACCGGATCGACGTCTATTTGGACGTCGATTTTGCTTTTTTTATTCTTTCGTATATGGTCAAGTGTTTGCATCAAAATATATTTTGTCTTTACGGCATTGGCATCTATACTTTTTGCTGTAGATAACAAAATTTGCCAGCGAAAATTCCCCTGGATTTTAGAAAGTGGAGCGGGGGTAGGGCCCAACAGGCGGAATTCTTTTCTTCCTTTCAGCTGTGCAGCTAAAAGTTGTGCCTGTGTTTGAATTTCTTCTTCTGACGGACCCCGGAAGAGCAACCGGATAAAACGACTGAAAGGAGGGTAGAGAAGCTGTTTGCGCTCGAGCATTTCATGTTTATAAAAGCTGATATAATCATGCGATTTAGCATAAATAAGACTCGGATGTTCGGGTGAATAGGTCTGAATGATCACAAGACCCTGTTTGTGTTTTCTCCCGGCTCTGCCGGCGACCTGGGTCAGCAGCTGGAAGGCGTGTTCACCGGCCCGGAAATCAGGCAAGAGTAGTTCGGTATCCGCAGAAATCACGCCGACGAGGGTCACATTGGGGAAATCCAGGCCTTTTGCGACCATCTGCGTTCCCAGCAGGATTTGATATTCCTTTTGAGCGAATTTTTTTAGAATTTTGTCATGAGCGTGTTTGCCTTTGGTGGTATCCAGATCCATTCGGGTGGATTTAATTCCCGGGAAAAGGAGTTTCAGTTCCTCTTCCACCCGTTGGGTACCTATACCTTTCATAATAATATCTTCACTTTGACATTTCGGACAAGTCGTTGGTGCTTTGCGCGCATAGCCGCAGTGATGGCATTTCAGCAAATTGATGGGAATATGATAGGTCAGCGTAATATCACAATGTTCACAGCGGGCATCGTATCCGCATTTTTTGCATTTCAAAATGGTTGCAAAGCCGCGCCGGTTTTGCAGCAGAATGACTTGTTCGCCGCGGGATAATTTTTCTTCCATAAGCTGGCGCAACGTTCGTGAAAAAATAGTCGGATCGTGCCGGCCAAGGGTACGCGGTTCACGACGCATGTCCACAATTCGGACTTTTGGCATCGAGAGTTCTTCAACCCGCTCCGGAAGCTGGAGGAGGTGGAACTTTCCGATATCTGTATTATAACGCGACTCAACAGAGGGTGTAGCAGAACCGAGAACGACAATGGCGTTGCTCAACCGGGCACGGATAATGGCCACCTCCCGGGCGTGATACCGGGGTTCTATATCCGATTGCTTGTACGAGCTATCGTGCTCTTCATCAACAACGATGAGACCGATATTTTTTAACGGCGCAAATATTGCCGATCGGGGGCCGATAACAATTTGGTGGTTTCCGCCCCATGTTCTGCGCCATGCATCATAGCGTTCGCCGGGTGACATGCGGCTGTGAAAGACAGCCACCCTGTCGCCAAAATGAGAACGGAAGCGTCGTACCATCTGCGGCGTCAGGGCGATTTCCGGTACCAATACGATGGCTGTTTTGCCTTGAGTCAGAACCCGGTAAATGGATTCGATGTATACCTGTGTCTTGCCGCTTCCGGTTACGCCGTGTAACAACTGGGTTGAGAATTGATTCGAATCCAGTTTTTCATAAATGGCATTCAGGGCGTTGTTTTGTGCCGGATTCAAAGTAATCTGCGGCGGAGGCTCTGCTTCAAGATCAAAATAATAATCGCGAAAAACCGTTTTTTTGAAAATGGTGACAAGTTTTTTTCCCTCGAGTTGCTGGATGGTTGACGTTGTGGTATGTGCCTGCTTGGCCAGCTCTGTGCGGTTGATTTCTTTTGCCTCTTTATGCAGTATCTCCATACAATATGCTTGTTTGGGAGCATTGCTGCGATTTTTTGTAATCCACTCTGTTACTTCCGAAGAAGATACGTTTGTATGGATGCGAACAAAATAGTCAATTTTTTTCCCTACCCGCACTCGGGGAAGCGCAAGCTCTTGTCTGATCCAGTTCTTGCCGGCCATTGATTGCAGGCTGGTATAAAGTGAAGAGCGGTTGCTCTGGCGGAGTAATTTTTTTATGCTCACCGGATTTTCCTGCATCAGGATTTGCAGTATTTTTATTTGCCGGGGTGCATTGTTTAATGTCGCAATGAGCTCCTGAGGATTTTTATGAATGAGGCGAACCACGCGTTCGGAATTCAAGTGTATACCTGCAGGCAAAACCGCTTTGAGTACCTGTCCCCAGCTGCAAAGATAATATTCTGATATCCATTTCGTCAGTTTCAGTACCTGGGGGGTAAAAAGTGGCACCGGATCGAGTACTTGTTCAAGAGTTTTTATTTTTTTTTCAGCTATCCCCGGTGTCGAGACAATATCCACAACAAACCCGGTCATCTTGCGTGGTCCGAAAGGTGCCAGGACGCGAATACCGGCAGCAATGTCATTGCTAAAATGATGGGGTATTGAATAGGTAAAAGAATGGGATACCGGAACCGGGAAAACCACCTGAGCATATTTTTTTAATTTTGATTTCACGTCAAAAAAAGTAGAAAATTTTTACAGCTTTTGCAAACTAAAAATCCGGCTATGGCATTTAAATTCCTTGTTATTTACCCTATTTTTCTTAAATTTTAAAGATATTTTCCACAATCAATGCGGGCCGGTATGCTGTTTGCTTGTGACAGGAACCATGGCTCTATTACCGGTGTATATTGGAATATATGTTTTGAGAGGGGTGGAATAAGAATAGATTTGATCACAGGAGATACTATGAAAAACTGGATGCCGGTATTAGTGATTGCAGTGTTACTCGTCGCTAATTGTGCAAAAGAAGATAACATGTTATCAAAGCAACAGGCTGAAGCGTTATTGGAAAAAGTAAATCGTTTGTCTCTGGAACAGGTTGAGGAAAATGAAGTTGCCATTCTGGTCACCAATTATGGTAAAATGGTTTTTGAATTTTTTCCGCAAAAGGCTCCACAGCACTGCGCCTCTTTTAAGCGCCTGGTCAGGGCGGGATATTATAATGGGGTAACCTTTCACCGGATTATCAAGGGTTTTATGATACAGGGGGGCGATTTGAATACGCGTCTGGATTCCACGATACAGGGAAAGATCGATGCCCCCGGATTTACGCTTCCGGCCGAATTTAATGATATTCCTCACGACAAGGGCATCCTATCCATGGCCAGGGCGATGGATCCCAACAGCGCAGGGAGTCAGTTTTTCATCTGTTTGAGCAGAGAACAGACCAGACGTCTTGATGGTAAATATACGGTTTTCGGCAGATTGATCGACGGCATGCCGGTGCTCGAGCAGATCGGTAATGTCGAAACC
>CAZSOP010000266.1:0-6327 GCA_964608385.1 uncultured Cytophagia bacterium | reverse complement strand
GTTTTGGGTACGCATTAACCGGATGAGCCATTTAAAAACAGAATCGACCCATAATATCTATAAAGGAGAAAATCATGAATAGTGTATTGTTAAAACTTTTTCTGGCGGCGATCATGATCGTTATGATTTCCTGTGGAGCACAAACTAACATGGTGGAGTCAGGAGAACACCAGTGTACCGTCAAAAAAGTGGTGCCGGCAGAAAAAGAAATTTACGTTGAAACAGTTGATGGTAAAACACTAGAGCTCTATTTTACCGATGAAACCCAATTAACCCAAAACGGAGAATCCGTAGAGTTTTCAGCATTAAAAGAAGGACAGACCGTAACGGTACATATTAAAAAGGTCGGAAAACGTCTGGATCCACTTTCCGTTGAAATAAAGGAATAGCATGAACGAACTACCTGCCTTTTGGCGTACGGAAATTTTTCATCCACTCTCCGTCCATCTCCCTTTGGTAATGCTGGCGTTTGCGACAGCCGTGTACCTGTTTGGTGTTTTTAGCAAAAAATACCATTGGCTTGAAATGAGTAAAGTACTTTTACTCGTCGGAACAGCGGGAGCCTGGATTTCTGTCTATACGGGAAACCTTGCTAATAGTGTTGTTGCGAGAAAAATTTGTGATCCGACGGTACTGGAAAATCATGAAAATGCAGCTTTAATGGTGGCTGTTTTCTTTACAATTGCATCACTGATGCTAATTCTTGATGTTATTGGTGTATTAAAAAAAGTGCACAAATTAACAGCAGTTGTCATCATAATCAGCATGCTATTGGGTACAGGTTTTCTGGTCTACACCGGTCACCTCGGCGCCAAACTGGTGTATCAGCAAGCAGCGGGCGTTTATACGCCTTCAGATGATTGCAGTGAATTTGAATAATTCTTAGGCCCCGGTAAAAGTACGGCTGGCATTCATTATCAAACTTTTATCGAATCCATACATATGTGCACAAAAAAAATATTATTGTTATTTTTTTCGTTTATACTCGCCTGCCATAGTTCAAAATCGGAAGTCCCTCGCCGCATAGACGGCTACCGCGGCATCTGGTTTACTCTGGGTCAATTTTACCCACCTGGTGACAAATACTCCGGTGGATTGGGAACCTATACCGCCAAACATCACCCCCTGGCGATCCACTCAACCCGGGCCCAAAAGACCTTTTTTGTCTATGGCGGCACCACCTCTGCTCAGGACCAACACCTGCTGGCCATGATCGGATATTACGATCACCAACAAGATAAAGTACCACATCCCGTTGTGGTACATGACAAACAAGGTGTTCAGGATCCTCATGACAATCCCTCCCTGAGTATCGACGGCAGCGGATACTTGTGGGTTTTTGTCAGCGGTCGCGCCCGCGTGCGACCGGGTTTTGTCTACAAAAGCTCACAACCGTTTCAAATCAATGGATTTGAAAGGATAGACTCGATGGAATTCGCCTATCCGCAACCCTGGTGGATAAAAGACCGTGGCTTTATGTTCCTGTTCACCCGCTATACACGCGGCCGGGAATTGTACTGGATGACCAGCAAAGATGGAATGTTCTGGTCACCGGCGCAAATACTGGTCAACGGCGGCCACTACCAGATGAGTAACCAGAGAGAGGGGACGGTCATCACTGCATTCAATTCACACCCTGACGACGGTTATGTTGACGGCCGTACCAATCTCTATTTTTTGAAAACAACCGACCTGGGAAAAACCTGGAGAACCGCTGATAACACCATCGTCAACCCGCCCCTTAAAAGCTTCAACAACGCGGCTCTGGTCCGCAATTATCGTTCAGAAAACAGGCTGATCTATCTAAAGGATATCAGCTTTGACCATCAGGGAAATCCTCTCCTGCTCTATATCACCAGCAACAGCCATAAACCCGGCCCCGAAGGTTCACCCCGACAGTGGACTCTGGCACACTGGAACGGCAACAATTGGGTATTTCATATCATTACAGAATCAACACACAATTATGATATGGGCTCTCTCTATGTCGAAGAGAACGGTATGTGGAAAATTATTGCGCCCACAGAACCCGGCCCACAGCATTGGGGTACTGGTGGAGAAATCGCCATGTGGACGAGTGATGACAAAGGCAAAACATGGCACAAGGATATACAATTAACGCGAAACAGCATTCGAAATCATACGTATATCAGAAGGCCTCGGAATGCCGACGCGAAATTCTATGCCTTTTGGGCAGATGGCAATCCGGATTCACTTTCATTGTCGCGTCTCTATTTTACCGATAAAACTGGTGAAAACATTCGCATACTGCCTTATGAAATGGGAGTGAAACTCGAATCGCCAAAATATTATAACATAGAGTGAGCTTAATCAGTGTAGCCAAACTGTGGTTATGAAAGCGTCCTTTTTCGACATCCGCAAATCCATTGTAGCCAACCCTCAAATCGTGCTGGCTAAACCAAGCCTAAACACTTTTCCCGTTCGCTATATGCAGAAATTTACGCCGCAAAAGGTTGGCGGCAAAGTGGTGCTGCACTCGCACCTGCCCCCTCTCAATAGCATCGCCTATAAACGATTTGTCGATGAACATTTTTTACAGCAGAACAACAAACCCTCCCACGCCCAAATCGGTATCACCAATATCTGTAAACAAAACTGCGACTATTGTTACAACAAGGGTCGCATCGGGACGCCAATGGATACCTCCACAATCATTGATATCGGGAAAAAATTAATCGATATGGGTGTCTTCTGGCTTGGCTTTACCAAGGGTGAACCCCTGATGAATCCATATCTGGTTCGGATCACAAAAAATCTTGGTGATCGCTGTTCAGCGCTTTGCTTTCAATGCTGTTTTTCATTCTCTGTCAGCCATTTTTGATCTATCTGTGCAACGCTGTTGTCGATGGCGCCATCGATAAAGAGCGACTATGGGAGGCAAAAGAGCTTTGCCGGGACATTCTGAGAACGATGGGGGCGAAAGAGCTCTTTGAAGGCACGCTCAACGCCGGACATCCGGCCGGCATGTTGCCCCTGGCGCCGGACCATATAGAACACATGCATCATCCCGCTCTGCCTGAAAATTGCTACGTTGCCGATGCCACCTTGCTTCCCCGCTCCCTCGGTAGTCCGACCATTCTGACCATCATGGCTGTGGCCAAACGCATAGCCCGAATGATAAAAGAAAAAAATTAACTATCAGCCTGCCATACACCTTGATTGTTTTCATGATTTAAGATATATTATGATACAAATATATTTCACCATCCATCCAGGACAGATCGAGAACCCATTGCTGTACAGAAAAAGGATTGCTCTCCGCCTGTTTCTGAGCATGATTTTCGCTTTAATATCTACATTATCCCGAGAAAGCAAAAATCAATGATTGCTGGCAGCCCAGTGACGATTTTAAGATAATAGTGACCACTCTACGGGCAAACAAGGAATAAAGATGACAAACTCAAACATACCGCGCAGACAGTTTATCAAACATTCCCTATTCTCTCTGGCCGCACTCGGCACAGCCTGCCGGTTGAAAAAAAAGAAAAAAACCAATATCATCTGCATCCTCACCGATGATCAGGGCTGGGGTGACCTGGGAATTCACGGTAATCCCTATGTGCGAACCCCGACGCTGGACAAGCTGGCTCTCTCCGGCGCCAGATTGAACCGCTTCTATGTCAGTCCCGTCTGTGCGCCGACAAGAGCCAGTTTGCTGACCGGCCGCTATCACCCCAGAACCGGTACCCATGGCGTTACGCCAAGAGAAGAAATGATGAGAACAGATGAAATTACCATAGCTCAAATACTTCACAGCCACGGCTATGCAACCGGATGTTTCGGAAAGTGGCACAATGGTGCGCATTATCCCTATCACCCTAATGGCAAGGGATTCGATGAATTTTTTGGCTTTTGCGCCGGTCACTGGAACAACTATTTCAATGCCACTCTGGAGCACAACGGGCGGGAAGTGAAGACCCACGGATATATTACCGATGTTATTACGGATAAGGCGATTCGGTTTATTAATCACAATCAAAAGCGGCCGTTTTTCTGCTATATTCCATACAATACCCCCCACAGTCCCTTTCAGGTACCGCAAGCCTATTTTGAAAAATACAAGTCCATGCGCCTGGATGATCTAACCGCCTCGGTCTATGCCATGTGTGAAAATATAGGTGATAACGTCACTCGAATCCTCGATACACTAAACAGCTTACAGCTAGAAGAGGATACCATCGTCGTGTTTCTCTGCGACAATGGGCCCAACTCTGAAAGATTCAACGGCAATATGCGAGGCCGAAAAGGCAGCTTGCATGAAGGCGGTGTTCGCGTACCGTTTTTTATAGGCTGGCCCGGCCATATAGAGCCCGATCTTGTTCTGGATGAATTGACTGCGCATATCGACTTGCTGCCGACAATACTGCGACTGTGTGAAATCCCACTACCCAGCGAAACAGTGATAGACGGCAAAGATCTTTCTCCATTGCTGTTGCAAAAATCCGCAACCTGGCCAGACCGTATGATTTTTCACAACTGGCGGCAAAGAGGAGCCGTGCGGACAAATCGATACCGGTTGGTGGTCGATCGCGAAAACACAGAGCTCTATGACATGCTTGCCGATCCGCAGGAACAAAAGGATATCAGCGCTCGCAATCCGCAAAAAACCGCATCGCTAAAAAAAGCCTATGATGAATGGCTTGCTGAGGTGACGAAAAATGGATATGACTCTTTACCGATTCCCATCGGTTATGAAGAACGACCTTACGTGGAGCTACCCGCACATGAAGCGATCCTGCATAAAACCGCGGGCAAAACAGGCATCTCTTACAATGACCGGTGGGGCTGGGCCAATGACTGGGTAACCAACTGGACGGATATCCGAGCCTATCCCTGGTGGCCGGTCGACATCACCGAGGATGGATTTTATGAAATTTCATTAAAATACACTTGTCCCGCAACCGACATTGGCTCCCGCTATCGAATAGAAATCGGTCAATCGATTTTAGAAGGCAGAATTACCAAAGCGTATGATCCTCCGGTTAAACCGAGCCCGGATCGGGTGCCGAGAAAAGAAGTGTATGAAAAAAACTGGGCTGTTCTCAACCTTGGAGCACTTTTTCTCAAAAAAGGCCAAAAACGACTGATTGTGCGGGCATTATCCAGACCGCGAAATCAGGTTATGGAGCTGAAATCCGTTATCGTTCAACGCCGAAAAAAAATATAATTTATTTCTTATCCACTGTTGCTCATTTGAAACCGATAAAGCACAAAAGACGTATATAAAAATGACGGTATCAACCGCTGGGGCTTAAAAAACGATCATTATTTGCTTTAGACGGTCAAAAACAATTTTATTTATTTCTAATTTTACAAGAGGAGACAAGTGCAACGCAAGCTAAACGAACCGGGATTTTTCAGATCTCTTTTTAATGAGCTCAAGGCCTTTTTTAAAAATTTGTTCGAAGGAGACCTCAAGGAAACCCTTGGAGTGGAATTTCAAGAATTGAAAGAATTCTTTATCGATGAAGAACGCCAGAAACGCCTGAACAAAATGGGAAAACTGCGAAGATGGCTGGTGATGTGGTTCTGGCTGGTCAGGGCATTGCTGGTTAAACTAAGCGCGATTCGACGCGTATTTTTGATCATCTCCTTATATCTCCTCTTATCCGGACTCGGAGATCCCAATTCAGAGGCTAAATTAATTTTCAGCATGCTGATCGTTCTTTATGTCCTGATGCTCGAACTCAAAGACAAATTGGTGGCCCGGGATGAGCTGGAAGCCGGCCGCAAAATTCAGGACGCTCTCAGTCCGGTTTCTGAGCCTCATATTCCCAATTGGGATGTCTGGTTGTTCACCCGTTCAGCCAATCAGGTTGGCGGCGATCTGGTTGATTATATGCAAATTTCTGATGATCACTTTTACCTTGCCCTTGGAGATGTCGCCGGCAAAGGATTACCCGCAGCGCTGTTTATGGCAAAACTGCAGGCAACCGTTCGGGCCCTGGTACCGGATTGCTCCGATATTCGGGATCTCGGATTACGCCTGAACAAAATTTTTTATCGGGACACGATCCCGAGCAGTTTCTCCTCCCTGATCTATACGGAAATCACACCAGCAAGCAATCAGGTTAAAATATTAAATGCCGGCCATATGCCCCCTCTGAAAATACATCAGGGTGATATTGAAGAACTCTCCAAAGGAGGCCCTGCTTTGGGTCTCGTTGAAGAGGCAGCATACCAGGCTGAAAGGGTTGATCTTGAGAAAGGGGACATTCTCTTTATTTATTCAGATGGTATTACCGAGGCACGAAACACAGATGGCCGGTTCTTCGGTGATAAACACATGCATCAAATTCTTAAAAC
>CAZSOP010000265.1:0-6382 GCA_964608385.1 uncultured Cytophagia bacterium | reverse complement strand
TGAATTTGTGAAAAAAATAGATTTTATCGGGGAACCCCCGGACGTGGTGACGTCAATATACATAGAAGGGACAGCGGGGAGTAAATTTTGGGGAAGATTTTCCTTGACATTTTTGTACATATTTAACTTTACTAAACATCTATCGCCGGCCGATACGGTCAGCGTGGATTGAAACAGTAATGTTAATTATGTGAGAGCCAGGCCCAGTCGCGCCCTTTCGGGGGCGCGGGGGTCTCAGAGAAGTCTGAGAGGAAGGGGTATGAAGAAGAAAGTCGGTACTGGCCGTCGGCCGGAGGAGAAACCGGAACGGCATTCTGACGAAGGCAAGACGTCCACTGCTCGCAGTCTGCTCGAGTTAGAGGGACTGGGTGCGGAGATCTGGGAAGGCGTGGACGCACAGGAATATGTTGATGAATTACGCGACGAATGGGAAGAGGAGTAACAATGAGGAAAGGAGGTTTTATGAAAATGAACGAGAGAGGGTATCATGTGCAGTTTGAGATTTCAGGCCCGTATGCCATGTTTACTCGTCCGGATACGGGATCGGCATTCGTCTCGTATCCGGTGCCCACATGGTCGGCCTGTAAAGGAATGTTTGAGGCTGTCGCCCGCTTAAAAAGCGCGTACATAGATCCGACGAGGGTCGAGATATGCGCTCCCGTGAATTTTCACCGCTATGTGACAAACTATGGCGGCCCATTGCGAAAACAAAACCAATTGAAAGGCGGAGATTCTTATCAATTAGGAACCTATGTGCTGGTAGATGTCTGCTATCGAGTCTATGGAGCTGTGCGAGAATATACAGCACCGCCCGATGCTCGCGTGAACCATTGTCATTATCTTCAAGATTTGTTTAGCAGGCGACTGAAGAAAGGCCGGTTTTTTGATACGCCCTGTTTGGGATGGCGCGAATTTGTCCCGGACTACATGGGCCCATTTCGGGAAAACACAACGGTTCAGACGGCATTACAGGAATTTATTCCTTCAATGCTGATCTCTCCGTTTGATAAAGATGTTTCCGGGAGGTCACGCGACGAGCAGGGAAACAATGCCGCCCGATACGCTCGAGGCGACGTCTGGATTCGGCAAGGAGTGTTGCGCTATGATAAATGAATTATATTCTCTGTCACAAAGTTTGGAACGTTGCGGAATAACCGCCGAAAAAATACATCCCTGGATCCAGCCCCTGAAAAAAGGAACGGGGCTGCGGGTCGTGTTGGATCAATCGGCGCATGTCAAAAAAGTAGAATACTTGAACAAAGAGCGGGTCTCAGGACTGTGGAATATTAAGCAGAGTAACCATAAAATGTTTCCGGTGGTGAATCTGAAGACGCCTCTGTGGGCGGTCAATGATCAAACTGAGATCGAACAGTTATTGGCATTTCGCAAGAAGAAGCGTTCTGTTGCTGAAAGCATTGGAAGCGTTTCACAAATACTTCAGAACGCCACGTTTTGTTTTAGCAGAGTGCCGGATATCGTGAAGAAAATATATAAATTTCCTTATGAGGAGTTAGCTGCGCTGGTAGAAGAAGATGCCTCGAAATTTAGAGCATTTCACACGCTTATCGAGGCTTGTGCCAATTTGAATGAAGAAACCGCTGTAATCAGCATGATTCATGAATTCTCTGATAAATTTCTTGAGGCATTACAACAGGGCAGAATTGATGATGCTGCATTGATGCACAGTGTGTTTTTTGGCAAATGGCAGGAGAAAAAAAACAGCTTCGGAGAAGACAGCATTACGCTCTTTTTCGATATTGACTATGCAGACATGTTGGATCATGATTTCTGGGAAATTTCATCTGCTGAAATGAAAGCCTACATCAATACACGATTGTTTGAAATTCAGGAAAAGGGTAACGATGATTCTGACAATGTTCTGGACGCATTCGGCAAACAGGGAAATTTAATAACAAAGCAGCCTCAGCCGAATTTACCGATAGTCGGGCCATCCTATCTCATGTCTATGAACAAGGATGCGCCCTGTCATTCGAGGTACGGTAATATCGGATGTTCCGTGTTTCCGATAACCGAACCTCTCGCGAACGCAATGAGCGATGCGGTGATTTATCTCACACAGAAAGACCGGCAGGGCCTGACGTGGGAAAAAGTGCCCTGTGGCAAAGTTGGCGAAAATGACTTGTTATTGGTCTATCTTGAAAGGATGCCTGACGCTGCGGTAGAATTTGCAAATGCACTGGGAGGTGATACCGAAAATAAAGATTTCGAAGATTATACCAGCGCGGTATGTGATGCGTTGCGCCTGCAATTAGGAGTTGCAGATAATTCCTTTATTCGTCTGCTCTTGCTCCAATCCGTCAGTAAAGGCCAGCGAGTGGTTCGATTCGAGACCGGGTTTACAGCCAAAGAATTTTATCAAGCAGTCAAGTTTTGGTGCGATGCCGCCCGAAACATCCCCAATTTTTACCTGTCGTTGAAAAACAAGGATGGATTTACATCAGTAGCGCCGCGCCCCCCGTTTCCCACCAGGATATTCGAATCCTTGCAGTTTCAATGGCTCAATCATGGTTTGAATCGTAAAGATATTAAAGGCGGCCGTCTGGGGGATATGTATCAATTGTTTCTGCACCCCAACACCAGTCATGCCAAAGAGTATCTTGATCTCTTGCTGCGCCGGACAGCTCCGTTTTTGATTCGTTTCAAACAAGCCCAGGCGCATCCAAGCCTGAGACCGTGGAAAAGACATGATGAGTACGAGACATATAAAAAGATCGTGTTGGATAGCATCGCATTTACGGGAATCGTATTACAAATTCTCGGTCGAGAAAAGGAGGAGTATATGAAACACAGTGGGTATTATATCGGAAGGCTGCTAAGTTTGGCCGACCTGCTTCATGAACAATACTGTATTCACGTTCGCAACGGCGGGGACAGGGCAAAAGGCTTGCCGCCGCAGTTGCTCGGTAATTCACTAATGCGCGGCGCAATGGATAATCCTGTGCAGACGCTCGCCCGATTGCAGGAGCGTCTGATGGTCTATTATGCCTGGGCAACAAAAGAACAAGGAGAACATATTGGATTAGCGAAATGGGCAATGCGACAAATGGGCGAGGTGACTGAGGCGCTTTCTGAGCTTGAACTGCCTACCCGAACAAATGATATGATGAAAGCAGAAATTTTACTCGGCTATCTGGCAAAACCAGAAAAAAAAGAAAAGGAGGCTACCAATGAGCATGGAACAACTAAATAGAGCGACCGGTCTGTTAATTATCGAAGTCATCAATTCAAATCCTAACGGAGACCCTGATCGAGAAAGCGACCCGCGTCAACGGCCGGATGAACGGGGAGAAATTTCGCCGGTTTCATTCAAAAGAAAACTGCGCGATCTGGTCGAAAACAAAGAAGGTCCGGTCTGGCAGGAGTTAAAAAGTCAGATGGGGCTCTCTGACGATGAGTTTATGATACTCGAACATCGTGGACGTGAGCGGAAGGTGATCGAAAGAGAACTCAAAGAGGGCACGTTTGTCAAAAAATATTGGGATGCCCGCTTGTTCGGAAATACCTTTCTCGAAGAAGGCGCGTCAACTTCGATCAAAACTGGCGCTGTTCAATTCGGCATGGGCGTTTCTGTCGCGCCGATTCTGATCGAACGCCAGACCACCACCAATAAAGCCGGGGTTCAGGAAGGCAAAGATCGCGGAATGGCGCCGCTGTCGTACAGAATTGTCCAGCATGGCGTGTACACTATGCCGTTTTTCGTCAATTCCAGTGCGGCGCAACAGTCCGGCTGTACCCGGCGGGATGTAGACCTGATGTTACAACTCATTCCGTATGCGTACCCACACACCGCTTCGTATATTCGGCCGGCTGTCGAAATTCGCCATGCCTGGTACATGGAACATCAAGGCCCTCTGGGGTCATGTTCCGATTTTGCCCTGATCGAAGAGCTGACTCCACAGAAAGAGAGTGAACCGGACCGGCCGTCACTGAGTTGGAAAGATTATCATGTGCCGACAGAATTGCCTGAAGAGTTAGCCGGAAAGTTGCTGGTGGTGAAAGATTTGATGACGGAACAGTAAAAAGGTTCAAAGATGAAATATCTCGCGCATAGTGCTCAGGGGAACTCCCCTGAGCAACCTTACGAAGAGCACATTAATAACGTTCGACAACAGGCTTTACGCAGTTTACAAAGTCTGTTACCCTATTACAACGGCGATGCTGAAACGCTGCGTGAGGCTGTCAACAGCGCAGCTGAACTGCACGATTTGGGAAAACTGTCGCGCGACAATCAGGACGTCCTCCAGGGGAAAAAGAAGCGAAAATCGGCTCTCCCGATCAATCATGTGGACGCCGGTACCGCGTTCTTGAAAGACAAGCAAAACATCTTTGCAGCCGTTTTAGTCTATGGGCATCATATCGGCTTGTTTTCGCGCCGCGAAGAAATCCATAAGAACCAATTTTTTTTGAGGGATACGACAAATCCGACCCTTGAAGACACAAACACTCATCTTGAGGAGTATGTGAAAATTCATGCCGCGTGTTTGCGGAGGGATAGAGAAATCACCATTCCGCAGTGCAAGATTACAAAAGAGTTTGGACTTGCCTTACGAATCGCACTTTCCTGTCTGGTGGACGCTGACCATGCTGACACGGCCCGGCATTATGGACAAGATGTGCAGCTACCGGAAGTCCAATTACGCTGGGAAGAACGGCTTGCCGCCCTTGACGCCCATATCGCCAGCTTACACCTGGAGAGTGATGACACGCCCCGAAACCGGCTTCGACAGGAGATTTACAGCTCTTGTCGAAACGGCGAACTCCACGAGGCGCTCACGGCTTGCGACGCTCCGGTCGGTTCCGGCAAAACAACCGCTGTCATGGCTTATCTGCTGAAAACAGCGATTCAACACAAGCTGCGGCATATTTTTGTCGTGCTGCCGTACACCAACATTATTAAACAATCGGTTGATGTCTATCGGAACATTTTAACGCTTCCGGGTGAAAATCCTGAAGCAGTCGTTGCCGCTCATCATCATCAGGTCGAATTTGAGAGCGATGATTTGAAAGCCCTGACAACATTGTGGAAAGCTCCGATTATCGTGACGACCGCGGTGCAGTTTTTTGAGACAATTGCCGCCCATACTCCGGCCAGATTGAGAAAACTGCACGAATTACCCGGTAGTGCGTTGTTTATTGACGAGGCGCATGCCGCCATGCCGGCCTGGATGTGGCCGCAGCACTGGCTGTGGATGAATGAATTGGCGCATACCTGGGGCTGCCGGTATGTCCTGGCTTCCGGTTCGCTGGCGAAGTTTTGGGAATTATCTGAATTTGTCGGTACCGGGAAAGGCAAGCTTCCTGATATTGTTTCTGAGGCGGTTAGAGCCGAAGCGAATCTTTTTGAACACAAGCGCGTCGCAATTCAAAAAGTCTCATCGGCCTTAGATCGGGCTGCCTTTATCGAATTGGTAAACGAGACGCCCGGACCGCGCTTAATTATTCTGAATACGGTTCAAAGCGCGGCTGTGTTGGCCGACCATTTGAAACAGGCCGGCAAAGACGTGTTGCACCTGTCAACCGCAATTGCGCCGATTCACCGAGATCCCATCATTACTCGAATCAAAGAGCGGTTAAAAGCAAAAAAACACGATAAGGATTGGATACTTGTGGCAACCAGTTGCGTTGAAGCCGGTCTTGACTTTTCTTTTCGCACTGTATTTCGTGAGTGCAGTTCGGTTGCCTCGCTCTATCAGGCAGCCGGCCGGCTCAATCGGCACGCAGAAGATGAAGACGCGGAAATTTATAGTTTTCGAACTCTCGACCCGTTGTTGAATCATCACCCGGCGTTTGAAATGTCAGCAGAGATTCTTGATGATTTTTTAGACAGAGGCATGTTCGATAAATTGACTCCGGCCGATTGTGTAACTCGAGCGATGAAAATGGAAGTCAGCCAGGGAGCCGGCAGAGAAAAGGCGAAAGCCTTCAAAAAAGCCGAGCAAGGGCAGGAATATCCATTAGTAAGTGAATGTTCGCGAATCATCCCTTCTGATACTCGTCTGGTTGTGATTGACGCAGCTATCGTTGATATGTTGATGGACAACACACAACGAAAGCAGGTTACGTCAAGAATGCTTATCAACAACAGCGTTCAGGTATGGTCAACCAAAGTCAAGGAGTTATGCGTCAAACCGTTTCCTTTTTCGGATGAACTCTTTTACCTGGATGATTCACAGTATGATCCACAATTTTTGGGGTATATGAAAGCAATGCTCCCCTTGCTTGAGATGCATGAAACGGGCTGTATGATTTTGTAAAAACCGCGCCCCGCGCAGGCGCGTGGCGCGTGGATTGAACTATGAAATTCCCTATTGTGATTCAGGAAGATGAGGATCAGATGTGGGTCGCGGAGTGTCCCGCGCTG
>CAZSOP010000264.1:0-6389 GCA_964608385.1 uncultured Cytophagia bacterium | reverse complement strand
CTCAGCGTTCTTGGCGAGCTTGGCGGTTTTGGGTACGCATTAACCGGATGATCCTATTTTTTACCCCGAAAATCAATGTTTTCATGTTTTATAATACAAAAGAATTGTTATATTATATAATATTCACCTGGAGAATATCCGGTTGTACCAGCGATACTGTTTATACACTCGTCTTAAAACGTTTTCGACAAATGATACAGTTATATAGAGTTTGTACACTGACAACAAACTAAATCCAACATTACTAACCCCCAGGGAGGTACACATGAAACGCTTATTCCCATTGTTGATTCTACTGGTTTTTATCTTTGCTTGCGGAGAGCAAGAGTGCGATTGTGAAAGTGAATGTGTAAAAAAAGAAATCATCAATACCGAGGAAGCACCCGCAGCGATCGGTCCCTATTCACAGGCCATCAAGGTCGGCAATATGCTCTACCTCTCCGGACAGCTGGGCATGGATCCGGCAACCGGTGAATTTGCCGAGGGCGGTATCGAAGCCCAGGCGCGTCAGGCCCTGAACAACCAGGTAGCGATTTTAAAGGCGGCTGGATTTTGTCTCAAAGATGTGGTGCAGTGCCAGGTGTTTGTCAAAAACATGGACGACTATTTCGTTTTTAACACTGTCTATAAAGAGTTTTTTAAAGGTGATTTCCCTGCACGCGCTGTACTTGAAGTATCCCGTATTCCGGCCGGTGGACTTTGTGAGGTGATGATGGTGGCGGTTAAGGGACCCGACTGCGAACACGAATGCGGTGAAAGCGAGAAATAACAAGCCTTATCTTTCTCTTAACATCCCGAATTTTTTCGCACAAAGCACACAAAGCCGTGAAAAATTGAGAACATTTTTGTGACGTTGTGGCTTCGTGCGAGATCAATTTAATAATTGAGCGTTATTCCATTTTAAAATTCAGGCATCAACCGTACGTTCAGGGTGGTCCAGCCTTGTTGATTCACCGTGACGGTATCAAAAACACGTGGTTGATAACCCGGTTTTCTGATGATCAGCCGGTGTGAGCCGGCCGATAATATCCGGTCATAACGGCCGAATATGGCATCGCTTGTTCTGATATCGATATCTTTGGTGTCAATATCCGGAAAGAAGACCTCAGCCTGCAGCGGATGACCGGTAACGGCATCGTTTACGTGTCCCCTGATTCCCGGCCCTTTCATCTGCTCCAGCATATAACAGGCGCCCTGCAAATTGCTTTCAATGATTTTTTGCAGCGATTCTTTCGCAAAAATGTGGCGGTTTTTGCCGGTTTCGACGACAAAATCGAGGGTACCGACGGCACCATAGAGCCACGGATAGGTCTGGCCGACGGTTCCGGCCCCATAGTGTGGAATATAGGTGGTGTCGCCTTTCAGGGTTGTGATCGACGCACCCAGACCGTTGGCGATGCGGGTCAACACGTTGTCATCTGGCGCTTTACGGCCGCGCCAGTCCCAGGGATAGTAGATGACCTCACCCTGGCTATGATAGGTGACCGATAAAAGGAATTTTTGTCTTTCTGCCAGGCCGGCTACGGCAACGCACTCGCTTTCGGAAAAGGGGTATGTGCCGCGGTAGCGCTGATTGGTGCTGTCGCCACTGCCGCCATGCGCCCAGTTGTAATCGAAATTGCGGTTGAGATCAATCCCATCGCCATATTCGTATAACTTGCCATTGTTGTTGGTGTCCCGTGTATTTTTACGCCAGCGTGGATCGATATTTGCGGTTACGACGCGATGCCCGTCTACATTGATAACCGGTATAAACCAGATTTCATAGTTGTTCATCCAGTCGGTTTCCCGTTCTTTTTTTTCATAACGGTCGACAAGGTTGTTGATCAACGTCATGCAAATTTCCGTACCGGCGAGCTCATCCGCATGTATGGCGCCGCTGAAGAGGATAGAGGGCTCGTCCTCTTCTCTTTCGGCGTTATCCGATAATTTGACGGCATAAATATTCCGTTTTTCCTGTGAGGTCTCACCGATTTTTTCGATATGTACGAGTTTGGGATGTTGTTCCTGCAATGCTCTGATCTCTGCAAGGATCTCTTCATAGGTATGATAGACCGGGTCGAGTTTGCGTTCCGGCCCATAAAGCGCGTGTTTGTATAGCTCTATTTTCTCTTCATTCTGCAGCACCAGATCGTGGTGATAACCGCGTTCATCGAGCACAGCAGACTCTGCATCGCTTACCACGGCCAGCGCCGTCGTGTCTTCCAGTCCGGTAACAAACTCGATCTTCATCGCTTTGAGGGCGTCATAGGCTTTGTTGTCGATGTTGAGGCGAAGCAGACGGGTTTTATGCACCTCTTCCGGCTGCGCAAAAGCGCTCAAACATCCGATTAAAAAAAACAATACGGCTATTTTTTTATATCGCATCGCAATCCTTTCTAATACTTTAAATACTCCTCCGCTTTGACCGGAAAATCGTCGGGCATACGCCAACGATAGTCCGGATCGATCCGGGGAAGGTCGTTTCTGTGTTTTTGCATCAGCTCGATTTTTTTCCTCAACAGCTGCGGAAAATTATCTCCATACAGGTACCAGGTTTCGCCGTGTTGAAATACCGGCATGAAGGTTGTGTTGCTGGAGGTGGACAGATCGAGCAAAACCTCTATGTTCTGCAGCTCGTTATCGATCATGTCCCGCACCTGTTGCAGACGCCTGTTTTTTTCCGGCTCATTGTCCGCCTGCAAATAGCCGTGCACACCGGCAATCCAGGCGGCAACGTTTCGCAGGGTGCGGTAATAACAGCGCGCCGCCACCAGCCGGTCATGCTGGTCGATGAGGACAGTCTGTGCAACGGATTGTGAATCGGTTGCTTTTATGGTATTTTCGCAGAGGGCGATGGCCCTGTTGAGCGGGTTCCACATTTTTTCGTCGCATTGCTGAACAATGTTATCTGCCTCTTCAACAGTCAAAAATTCCCACAGCGCATCGGCATTGAGGTCGATATTGTGAGGATTGTTGAACACCGAGAGTACATATTTTTCATAGTACTGCCGCTTTTGCGACGGAATATTGCTGATGTCGGGAACCAATGGCCGTACCCAGAGGCGATTGGGGATAAAGCCATAACCGGCATAAAGCGGGATGCCCGGGAATGCAGCAATGCTCTTATCTGCCAATTTCCAGGCTTTAACGAGTGCAGTCGAATGTTTTTTCCCCACCCATTGATCCGCCTTTTGCTGAATGATCCGGTCGATATCGCTTTCCGGATCGAGATGAAAGGCTTTGAGAACCTCACGGTTGATGTCGTAGGGTGCCAGGGATGGCGGATCAAAGACAACGGTCGTTTTATTCAGGGAGGCTTTGATTTGATCCTGTAAGCGCGAGTGTGTCAAATAGGGAAAAGGAATACCGAGTATGGCTGCATTGACCCGCAGGGCGACCGAGCTATGGAGATAGGAGCCGCGCCGGCGCAGAGCAACTTGTTTTTGCCATTTTTGCGGCTGGTCGCGATCTGCAACCGAGACTTGTGTATCCAGGCCGTTTTCCATGCCTTCCAGAATAATATCTTCCTCCTCCTCGACGGCGCGCAGGCCGGCGATAATGCGAAAATCAGGATTGATTTCCCGCGCTGCATCGCGCAGGGTACGGTAATAGCGCAAAATGTTTTTCGCCGCGGCCCGGGCAAACGCTTCGTTGCTTCTCCATTCCCGTATCAGGTAAGGACCGCCGTTTCTGCCGGCATAGAGACGTACGGTGTGTTCAAATCCAGAGCCGCTGTCGTTAAGCCAGGTATACATGAACCCCATTTGCGGAATGTGATGCAATATTTTTTTCAGCATTTCGGCATAATGCCAGCGCACCGCCGGATGAGCCGTGGTGAGGGCATAACGTGGTCGGTAGGCGCGATAGGGGTGATCGATGCGCGGTCCGATAAGATAGGGATAGCGTTCGATCAGTGTTTGCGGAACCGAGCGCGGATTGGCCACGATCATGCCGGGTGTTAGGCCGTATTTTATCGCCAGATCGGCGTTTGCTTTCATAAAGTCGAGATTGGCAGAGAGGTATTCCGGCGGATAGGTGCCTTTGTTCAGATCGGTTTCGACAAACTGGTCAAAGTCCGGTCCAGAAACGTAGAAACGGTAATATATTTCACCCGGTTCATTGACCTCGAGGGGGAAAGGTTGTGCCAGGGCGTTGACCGCAACGTGCGAGCAGCCCATGCGGGCAATTTCGCGGATGCTGGCATGCGGATCATACTGTTTGCTGAACCGGTATCTCCAGCCGTAGTAAAGATCGCGGCCAGTGAGCCATTGAAAAGCGGGATAGTCGATTCTGCCCTGATGGAATTGAGAAACCGGTTGATCAAGCCACTCTTCCTGCAGGCGGCAGAACAACGCATAGAGCAAATGCGGTTTCGAGCAGGTAAGTTCACCGCTGCCGCTGGAATCGATCTGAAAAAACATCCAGTCTCTTTCCGTGTTTTCCCGTCCATACCGGGTCAAGCCTTCATCCGCAATTGAAATTTTTAAAACGTGAGCGCCTTCGATCTGTATCTCCTCAGGTGTAATGAGGGCAAACTGTGCCTGCGGCGCCAGTTTTTTTTCAAGCTCTTTTGCCACCGTTGCATCGACGGGATAGCCGTCCTGAGGATAAAGGATATATTGGGTTTGAAGCAGGGCTTCCCTTACCGTCATGTCACCGGCGAACAGGGGGATCGTTAGAAGCATCATTAATAGTGTAGATACGAGTGTTTTGGTTTTCATAATTGTCCTTTATTCTAACCACAGATTCTAGTTTAGCGGCACAACATCTTCCCACGCCACCCACTTTGCTACACCGGGACGGCGGTAGATGCCGTTGTCCTGGCCGAACAACATCGACGGTGCTTCAAAGAGCAACTGATTGTTATAACATAGCTTACTGGCCTTGAAAAAGGCATAGTGCATATCGCTTTTTGTTTTTTTCAGATAAGTGTATCGCGCATCAGTAATGAAATCACCGTATTGATTCCGTCCCGATTCGAAATTGTAGCGCGGCCGGATGTTCGCCTCGAGGTATTCCGCTTCGAGGTCGAGCATGGCGTTGAATTGTACGAATCCATCCTCATATGGCAGCTGTATCGCCACGCCGTTTTGGTCTCTGAATAGTTTCATTTGCTGCAGCTCATCTACAATGGATTGTGCCGCAATGTCGCTTTCATGCGGAATGAGCAGTGTTGGAAAGACCAGCACGGTATCCTGTTCCAGTGTGTCGGAAAGGGCTGAATAGATGCAGGTCTCGCGCTGATAGGCGCGGCGCAGTTGTTCGGCGCCCTGCCGGAACGATTGCGCCTGCGGAAAATAGAGGAGCAAACGCGTATTCGGATCGACAGACCCTTCGGGCGGATAGGTGGGGCGGCCGACGATGGTGCGGTAATAGGTGTCGTACCAGGCTTGATGTTCTGTATCGGATTCGGCAATAACGTCGGTATAGAAGAGATTGGCAAAGGTATAGGCATCTCTTTTCAGGACTTTGACGATATCGAAGAGGATAAACCATTCCTTTGGTTTGAAGAAGGTGATGAGACGATCCCACTGGTAGTTGAGATGTTCATCTTCGAGCCGGGTGCGGCTGATATCGACGTCCTGATAGCGCCGGAAGTGCATCAGTTTGGTGTTGACGAATTTATAGCGTCCGCCATCGAGCAGAAATGGCATCAGCCGCCAGTCTGGATCCGCCAGCCCTTTCCTGGCCACCAGCTTGTTGTGAAAGTGGTCGGCGCGATACTGGCCGTCCGGACCGGTTGAAGAGGTTTCGCGGTAGCCGGAATCGTGCAGCAGTACGGCACCGTTTTTCATCAGACAGTTGATGGCGTTTTCGTCGGCATGGCCGTGATGATTTTTTTCCGCTTCCACATTGATGGTGTTGATGAGATGCTCCTTGCCGTCGATGCCAAAGGGAGGATCATCCAAAAAGTTCAAAAAGAGATAAGATGCATTGACGTCCCAGCCGCTGCGCAACACCACTTTTTTACCGACATAATCTTCCAGAACCAGACGGCTGGCATCATCGGGAATTTTTTCCTCAATAGAGTCATCAGCCCACAGATAAGCTTCAACCAGCTCGGGATGAGCACTGAGGCCCATTTCTTTGATGTGGCGCTGGAACAAACGGTGTGCCGCCCATTTCATCTTACCGTCTTTGTATACGGAAGCGCCTTTTTCCAAAAGCGATAATGACCAATACCAGGTATATCTTGCCCATTTGCCGTCACCAAATTCAACGAACTGGCCATCCGGAGTGATCAGTTGCACCAGATAATCGAAATAATATTTGGTGGTGGGCAGACTGAAAAATTCCTCTTCGGTGCCGGTTAGCTCGGCGTGTTGTACCAGCGGTTTTAGCCAAATTGGTATATAGTGGTGCGAATCCTCAATCGACCATAGTCCCCGGTTCGCCGAGAGATTGAT
>CAZSOP010000263.1:0-6402 GCA_964608385.1 uncultured Cytophagia bacterium | reverse complement strand
CGCGCTGCATAAAATTAACCTTGATTGTCGAGAAGCAGAATGTTTCCATTCTACAAAACCTGTGAACACTATGCAACCATTATTTAAAAATAATGAATACCGCTTGCGCGTGGTAATATACTTTAATGGCTGGTATTTTTTAGAATAGAGTAAGAGAAATCAGTAGGGGTTATGTCGCTTGTAGTGATTGTTGCGCCTGGTGACCGGAGATTCGAAAAGGGTTAAAAGCGCCAGGTCGATCGCCCCTTGAATACCGGCGTTTTCACCGAGTGAACCCACCTGCAGGGTTACGCCCTGTAAGGATATATCTTTGAGGGACTGGTGATTTTGTTTGCGAACCTGATCGATGAGGTAATCGGAATTTTCCAGCACTTTGCCGCTGAGGAGAATCAAATTGGGATTTATGGTTTTGATAAACACCGAACAAATAATAGATAGCAGGTAAGCGTATTCCCGCAAGATGGCAGAGACGTCGCGGTCGCCGCGATCGCTTCTTTTAACGAGGCGTATGAGGGCTTTTTTTTCATCTTCCTCATTATCATAAATCTCCTTGATTGCCAATGTTTCGTGCAGAGTAGCGAGCAGGTTTTTTTCCGAAAGGATTTCGCCAAAGTAGGTGTGATTATGGTACAGTGATTTGATTTTTTCGCGTCTGAGGCAAAAATTTGAAATTTCGAGATAGCCGATTTCGCCGGCACTTCCCGTGGCGCCGCGAACGAGTTGTCCATCTACTATAAGACCGGCACCAAGCCCTTCGCCGATGTAAATGCATACCAGATTCGGGTAGCCGCGCCCCGCGCCTTTGAGGCTCTCACCCAGCGTAATATTATTGACATCGTTCTCAACCAGGGTTGGAACATTGTAGCGTTCCGAAAAAATGGAGGAAAAGGGCAATCCCTCCCACCCCACCATGCTATCGGCGAATATGAGCGATCCTTTTTGATAATCGACAAAGCCGGGAATACCGATTCCAATGCTTATGAGCTTGGAAGCATAGGGATCGGTCAGCAAACGGTCTATTTCCTCGAACAGGCGCGATATGATTTCCATATAGGGCGTACCGGGTTGATAGAATATTCGCCTCATTTCCTTAATCTCGGACTGGATGTTTGCCAATACCACCACGGCATGGCGGCGCTGGATTTCGATACCGATAACATAGCCGTTTTCAGGATTAAGCTTGAGTAGGGTAGGACGTTTACCGCCGCGATTGGTCGAATTCCCTTTACCGATTTCAAGAATAAATCCATCATCATTCAAACGGTTGACGATATCGGAAATGGCGACTTTGGATATTCGGGTTTGTTTTGCCAGTTCGCTTCTGCTGATCGGGCCTTTTTGTTTTATAATATTTAAAAGCCGGATTTCGTTGAGCTGTTTGAGTAATTTCTGATTCGCCGAATTTTCCATCGATTGCGCTTCCGCCTGTTTATTAGAGTTGAAGGAATATCAAATAGTTACGCTGATAAACCTGCCTGGAGAGTTGCGAGTGGGCATTATTGTGACCGTCTCCCCCCAATGTATTGTTAGTTAATAAGATGTCCTAACTAAATAAATGTACAATATTTAATGTTAAGCATCAAGTAAAATTATTTTTATTTCAGCAAGATGGTATGCGTCATACAGATGTCTGCCGTAATCTCTTAAAAAGGGGACAAAAAAAACGCCCGCCTGATTATGGATTTCCGGGAGGCTAAAAATATGAAAGAAATTGAAGGCAGGTGATCAACCGTTATTCATCATATCGGGTAATTTGCAGACCGGAGAGTTTCATACAGAGTCGGGCAAAGCCAATCATCAATTTTGAAGATTGTCGTCGCGCCCCTGTTCATTCGGAAAATAGTTAAATGAGCAGATGTTGATGTGTGCTTGCCGCAATGCCTGTTCGACTGAAAAACGGATCTAGGTTTTCGGCTCTAGCATCGTCAGTTCAATATTTCGGAAGTAAACATGTCTATCTTTGTCGTGATTCTGCAAACCGACATATCCGGATGGTTGCCAGGTCTCGATTTTACCCACAGGGGTGGAAATTTTCCACGTATTGACGAGTGTATTGTTCAATTCAACGGCCATGGAATCCTCTATGCAGATGATTTTCAGATGATTCCATTCACCGGGCGCTTTAAACGGAGTCGTGGCGGGAGCATGTGCATCGTAAATCGCTCCGGTAGCATTTTTACCCTCTCCGGCATCATAGATTTGGATCTCAAAGCTTTTATGAATATAGTTATCGGTGCTGTCCAATTTCGGCACCCGCACAAAAATACCGGAATTGGTTTTTATATGATCGGTTTTATAATCGAGTTCAAGGATAAAATCACTGAATTTTTGTTTGCTATAGTAGAGTAATCCCATACCGTCGTGTGATTTCAGCACGCCCGAGGTATCATTCAGATAGAATTTACCGGGGCCGTGATGTGCCCAGTTCTTTAAGGTAAAAGCTCTATACGGCTCTGGTTTCAATAAATTCAGAGTTGCATTTTGATCCGCTTGTTCGGAGCAAAACGTGATTACCAAAAGCGCAACAATAAACAGCACGGGATAGAAAATATACTTGAATTTCATCGAATCAACTTCTCCTTATCGATCCTTAAACCTGTTGTCAAAAAAATTTTCATTCAGCGGATTGCGCTTGCGCTCGGGTTTGTCGCCATCTGTTGTTATATCGGCATCATAGCCGATAGCGATCATCACTATAACGGTGTATTCGTCATCTATGTTGAATAATGTTTTGATCTTTTCGGGATGAAATCCCGCCATGGGGCGGGCGCTCAGGTTGAGCTCGGTTGCCTGTAACATAACGAGTTGGCTGGCCAGGCCGAGATCAAAGAGGTAATAATCTCTTCCATCCCGGGTCCGGCAATCGAAATCGACCTTGGAAAAACCAACCACCAGCAACGGTGCTTTTTCGGCCCAGCTGTTGCTCTCTTTTAAGGCTTGACGGCCTTTTTCCAGCGCTTCTTCTTCATATAAAAACAAAAAGCGCCAGGGCTGGTTGTTGAAACAGGAAGCCGAGAGCTGAGTGGATTTTTTGATGCGTTCTATGATCTCGGGTTCGACTTTTTTAGTCGAAAAATGTCGACTGGTTTTTCTATATTGCAGCAATTCCAATAGCGATGAATATCGGAGGTACTGATCTGACTTTAGTTTGTTCACGATTTGAATGTCCTCATAGCGTTTAATTTGTTTTAAAATCCACTAACCAGGCCGAAGAGAAAACGATTGCTGTCATATTGCAAATCGCGGCTGTATTCGAGTATAAACCGGATGTTTCTTGCAAACAGATAGGTGGCGCTCAGGGTCGCTGTTTCATAATCATAGATATCCCGATCTGAATCTATTTTATTGTATAACGCCGTGAAATAGTAACGGGAACGATCGAGATGGGGTGCAAAAATGGCTTCCAGCACAATACCCGAGGTTTCGATCTCTTCATCGGCGCGGTCGCTGAATTTATGCGTATCCTTTCTCAGCAGGTACTGGCCGGTAATATCGATCGGGCCGACCCCGATATTGATGTCCGGCCCCCAATAGCTCAATTCATTGTCATAACTAAAGTTGATTTCCGTTTCGCCATCAATCATTCGGCTGTCCTGCAACGTTTCTTTACCCTGGTAATAGAATCCTCCGATGCTGAACAGGTCTCCGACGGCCTGGCTTATCCTGAGGCCGATGTTTTTGTACTTGTCCTGGTCAAAACTCTTATCGGCACCGGCTTGGGCTTTGCCATTGCCATTTACCACCATACCGACGATGTCCGTTGAGGTTTGCTCGATACCATAGACCACCATCACACCGCGGTCATAGGCGAGATCGGTATTGGAGCCGGCGATTTTGGTCTTGTAAATGTTATAGTCTTCGAATGTCAAACGCAATTCTCGTTTCATCATGGGATCAGACGTCTGGAATTGCCCAACCATGATATCCAGATTGGAGTCGAAAAGGTTATTAAAGTGGAGATAAGCATCCTCGATTCCCGCGACTTCACCCCGCTCGGACATGTAAAAATAGAGATAATAACCGACATTTTTAAAGACGGAACCACCGGTCATCAATTTTAATCCCCAAGGGCTTTGCAGGTCGTTTTCTACCGGTTTGTCCTCGTCATAAAGGGCATAGGCATCAAAACGAACAGCGACCGGGAAATCGCGTTGCAACCAGAGAATATCGTCTCCGGCGCTGATATAGTCTCTTTCACTTTCCTCCTCTTCGAGCACAAAACCGTTTCCGGCGTAATCATCACCAAAGTCTTTAAGCCTGGGAAAGGGCATATGACAGGTGGAGCAGGAAAGTTTGTAGCGCCTTGCAAAGGCGGGAATCGCCAATGCATTGGAAGATAAAGTGATCCACGAAAAAAGCGTACAAAATACAAAAATGATACTTTTTTTCAGGTACATATCATGTCCCCATTTATTAATCGTATATATTTACCCAGGTGGTGGCATAGCTGATCGGCATGATCTCGCTTTCATCCTCGGGGACACCGAGAAAATCAGCGACGGGCTTGACCAGCTTTTGGTAGTTTAATTCGGCTCTGAATGTGACTTTGCCGAGGGGAATATCTTTCGGCAGCATCCAGGTAAAGGTTTCTATTTTGGTTTCCCGCGGTCCGATTCTGTAATCCACGCCCAGTGATTTGGTGTTCCATTGCATAATGGTCATGCGGCCCTCAGGATCAAAATAGGGCATGCGAAAGATCCGGTCGCCGGCAGGTACACCGTCTCGCTGTACTCCTTTAAAATTATCAATACCTTTTGGCACGCCCATATCCTGATAGGCAAGAACATCTGCGGCTATGGTGTACTCTTCTCCTTCAAACCCTTGCTCGTCCACCGGCAGATGATAGGTGTTGCCTTTTGAATCGGTTGCGGTAACATGCAACCACATGATGCGGTCTTCGACCGAGCCGGTTGGAATTTTGTGACCGGCTTTACCGTTAAAGAGCTGCACTTTGAGGATTGCCGTTCCGTCCCAGGGAAGCTCTCGTTCCCGCGGATGAATCTTCATTTCTACGGCGCCGGCCACTTTGCTGGGTACATGTGCACCGTGAAAGAGGTGCTGGGCCACCATGCCTTCTTTTGCCATTTTGGCATTTCTGCCTTTTGCTTTCGGCATATGACATTGCTGGCAGGGAACGCCCTCTTCCGAATAAGGGCCTTCTTCCCATTCCAGGTGAGTCGATTTTACCCAGACACCGAAGGGACTTTTTTCGTTGTGGCAGTTGGCGCAAAATTCCGCCTTTTCATACAATTCGAGGTATTGAGTGTCGTGGTGAGGAGATTCCTGCCCTTCTTTGGCGCCATATTTCACCCGGCCGGGTGATGCCATAAAGCTGTAATTATAAGGCGTCTCACCCGTGTACCCCTTGATGGTATGACAGACCTCACAATTCACGCTTTCATTGGCGCGACTGTTTTCTTCCGGCCGCAGTGGTGTGACATCTCCTGCCATATAAGCCATAGGTGTATGACAACCGTTACAGCCATCGACAGCTTCCTTGAGCTCCGGTTTCTTGTCGGCATGCGCCACCGCCAGATCGAAATATTCGATTTCATCCCAGTGATGTGTATAAGCTTGTGACATCATCGACTGTCGCCATTGCATGTAGATATCAACATGACAGCTCTGGCAGGCTTTCGGTTTTTCAAACTGATCGTAATCGAATGCTCCCAAAAGAGAACTACCGGACGGCAGTTCCTGAGCATAAAGAAAAGCTGCACTGATGATCAATGACAAGATGAACAAAGCTCGCATTTTATCCTCTGGATTTTAATTAAAATAACGGCTATGATGAACCTGTCAACGCGTGCACCATGCATCTGACAAAACGGCTCTTTAGCAGGGAGAAGGGCAGAAATTTATCTGCGTCTATAACCAGAGCCGGCTGAACAGTTCAGGCAGATGTTGATTATGCAGACCAAAGACCGTGAAGATTGCAATATTCCCGCGTTTTTACGACCTCTCCTTCAACAATGAATTGGGCAACCGGCTTGTCTCCCGGGTTGAGATGACGGCGGTATACTTTGTCGGTTGTAATCACTTCGATCCACTGAATATAGTGTTTTTCCTCCATGGGATGAAGCACACTGCCGACACTGACGGTTACTTTGTCGCCATCTTGTTCAATAACAGGTACATGTTTTTCTGTTGCGGCATCTTCTGTGTTTTCATTCAGGAGCGTCATGGGTTGTCCGCAGCACACCAGTGTGCCGCCGCCGACAAGAACCATTTCCACCATGTTTCCACAGACCTGGCATTTAAAGACTGAATTGCGTTGCATCGGTCATCCTCTCATTTATTAATATCTGTACTTGTAATACAGGAAATCATTTGAGGTTTATAGATTTTTTATGGATCATCCGGTTAATGCGTACCCAAAACCGCCAAGCTCGCCAAGAACGC
>CAZSOP010000262.1:0-6406 GCA_964608385.1 uncultured Cytophagia bacterium | reverse complement strand
AATAACCCTGCCCGGTTCTAT
Source organism: uncultured Cytophagia bacterium (assembly GCA_964608385.1). Lineage (GTDB taxonomy): Bacteria > Zhuqueibacterota > Zhuqueibacteria > Residuimicrobiales > Oceaniaggregativiventaceae > Oceaniaggregativivens_A. The sequence continues at coordinate 6,385 of CAZSOP010000262.1, read as the reverse complement.
TTTTCTGGCCATTATCGCTATTTTTCCGATGTTTATCACCAAGATTACCAATGTTTCCTATAACTTTGCCAGTTTTTATGGTGGTACGTCATTGCTCATTGTTGTTGGTGTTGCGCTTGATACCCTGCAGCAGATCGAAAGTCACCTATTGATGCGCCACTATGACGGATTTATGAAAACCGGAAAAATCCGTGGCAAACGAAGATTTTGAGGAAGGATATAGATTTATGCGAATTATTTTTCTCGGTGCTCCGGGAACCGGCAAGGGTACACAGGCTTTATATTTTTCCAAAATGTATTCCATACCGCAGATTTCGACAGGTGAAATCCTGCGCGATGCGGTTAAAAAAGGCACCGAACTCGGTAAAAAAGCCAAATCGATCATGGATGCAGGTGATCTCGTTCCGGATGATATTATCCTGCAACTCATTCGCGACAGATTGTCTCAACAGGACTGCAAAAACGGCTATATCCTCGATGGTTTTCCGCGCACGATTTCACAGGCAGAAGGCCTTGAACGGATTTTGAAGGACAATGCTATAGAGGCGGTTATTTATTTTGATATTGATCAAAATGCGGTGGTATCGCGATTGACCAGTCGCCGCGTTTGTAGTAAATGCGGTTATAATCATAATTTGATTACCGATCCCCCTGAAGCTGATAATATTTGCCGCCGATGCGGCGGAAAAGTGATTCAACGCGATGATGATAAAGAAGAGACGGTTCGAAATCGCCTTCAGGTTTATGAAAAAAATACCGCACCCTTGGTGGATTATTATGAAAAAAAGGGAAATTTGTATAAAATAGATGCCAATGGGGCAATTGATGATGTTCGTGCAGAAATTCATAATGTTCTTAAAAATATACGCGATTGAGCCGCTATGATTCCGATCAAGAATTCGCAGGAGATTGAGGCTATGCGCAAAAGCGCCGGACTTGTTGCAAGGTCTCTGGATTTGGCCGGCTCCCGGATTCGCCCCGGATTGCGTACCATTGAACTGGATGAAGAAATCGCCGATTTTATCTATTCGAATCATGCAAAACCTGCATTCAAAAATTTCAATGGTTATCCAGCGAATATTTGTGTTTCGGTGAACAATCAGATCGTTCACGGTATTCCGGGGAACCGAGTGCTTGAAGAAGGCGATATCGTCAGTGTAGATGTTGGTGTGGAATTGGAAGGATATTTTGGAGATTCCGCCAGGACATTTGCGGTTGGGCGGATCAGTACTGAGAAGCAGCGATTATTAATCGTGACCAAGACTGCCCTGATGGCTGGTATCGAAGAGGCGAAGGAAGGAAATCGCCTGCATGATATCGGATATGCCGTGCAGCAAACTGCGGAACAAGCCGGGTTTTCGGTCGTAAGAGACCTGGTCGGACACGGTATTGGAAGGGCATTACACGAACCGCCGGAAGTGCCTAATTTTGGCAACTCCGGAAGCGGACCACGACTGCAAAAAGGAATGGTCCTGGCCATTGAACCCATGATCAACCTTGGCTCTCACGAGATCGAGGTCGAAAATGACCGGTGGACCATCATTACCAGGGATGGTCAACCCTCAGCCCATTTTGAGCATACAATTGTGATTACTGATCGCGATCCGGAAGTGTTAACAATAGAATAATATCTAGGAGATTTATGTCTAAAGAAGCTACAATTAAAGTTGATGGAACGATTCTGGAAACATTACCCAACGCAACTTTTCGCGTAGAGCTGGAAAATGGTCATAAAGTATTAGCTCATATATCGGGTAAAATGCGGATGCATTTTATTAAGATTTTGCCCGGCGATAAGGTAACAGTAGAGTTGTCGCCATATGATCTGACACGTGGCAGAATTACTTATCGCTATAAATAAAGTCTTTAGGAGTATTTACTATGAAGGTGCGAGCATCTGTTAAAAAGATATGCGAACATTGTAAAATTATCCGCCGTAACGGTCGAGTTCGCGTTATTTGTAAGAAAAATCCAAGACATAAACAGAGACAAAGTTAAAAACCAAAGGAGTACAAGTTGGCTCGAATTGCTGGTGTTGATCTACCTCGTGATAAAAGAGTTGAAGTTGCCTTGACTTATATTTACGGGATAGGTTTGAGTACATCTCAAGTTATTTTAAAAAAGGCAGGCGTTGATTTTGACAAGCGCGTAAATGACCTTTCGCCCGATGATGCGGCTAAGATTCGCGATGTGGTTTCAAATTATAAAGTAGAGGGCTCGTTGCGCAGTGAAGTACAAATGAATATCAAGCGATTGATGGATATCGGTTCCTATCGTGGTCTTCGACATCGGCGCGGACTGCCGTCACGAGGTCAACGGACGCATACAAATGCGAGAACGAGACGGAGCCGTCGTGGCAATGTTGGTATTCGCAAGAAAAAAGTATAACTATTCAATAAAAGAGGTGTACTTTGGCTACCCAAAGAAAACGAGGAATAAAAAAGAAAGAAAAAGTTGAAGCGAACGGTATCGCTCATGTTAAAGCAAGTTTTAACAACACCAATATAACCATAACGGATGTATATGGTAACGTGATATCATGGGCAACCTCCGGACGATCCGGATTCAAGGGCTCTCGCAAAAGCACGCCTTTTGCCTCCCAGCTTTCTGCTGAGATGGCGGCTAAGGAATCCTATGATCTCGGGCTGCGACGAGTTGAGGTTCTGGTGAAAGGCCCCGGCGCCGGCCGTGAAGCTGCAGTTCGATCATTGCAGGCCGCAGGTCTTGAGATTACCGCTATTCGTGATGTAACACCTATACCGCATAATGGTTGTCGTCCACCGAAAAGACGGCGCGTTTAAGTCAAGTTGAGCAGGCATATATTATTTACGATGTGCCGCTCATATTACACGTATTTTAAGGAGGTTTCGATTTATGGCCCGCTATACAGGTCCTGTGTGCAAATTATGTCGTCGTGAGGGTGCGAAACTATTTTTAAAGGGGGCCCGATGCAGCTCCAATAAATGCTCTTTTGAGAAACGCGGATATGCTCCCGGTCAACACGGACGAACAAGACGATTCAAGAAATCCGAGTATGCCATCCAGTTGCGCGAAAAACAGAAAGTAAAACGCACTTATGGTCTGCTGGAACAACAATTCCGCATCTATTTTAAAAAAGCGGAAAAGGCCAGTGGTATTACCGGTGAGAATCTGATCAAGATGCTTGAATTTCGTCTCGATAATATTGTCCATCGCTTAGGTTTAGCCTCTTCGCGCTCTCAAGCCAGACAATTAATACGACATCGCCATGTGATGGTTAACGAACGACTCGTCGACGTTCCATCATACCAGATAAAAGCCGGTGATCTGATCCGCATCCGACAAAAAAGCAAACAGCTGGAAATGATTCACAATTCGATGAAAAAAGTTCGAGACGGAAAACTTGTTCCATGGCTATCTTTAGACAAAGCGAAAATGGAGGGTGCAATTCTGGAAGTACCTTCCCGCGATCAGATTCCTGTGAACGTTAACGAAAACCTGATCGTCGAGTTGTATTCTAAATAATTAAATCTAATGATTAATTTAAATGGAGCATTATATGGCCTTACCGATATTTCAGATGCCTGAGAGCATCGAATTGGATGAATCGACATATAATAATACATACGGAAAATTCATTGTTCAACCCCTGGAACGCGGATTCGGCACCACCATAGGCAATGCTTTGAGAAGAGTCCTTATATCATCCATACCCGGTGCCGCTATCACCATGTTTCGTGTTGATGGTATTGTGCATGAATTCAGCACCATCGATGGCGTACAGGAAGATGTTTCCGAAATTGTGTTGAATCTCAAGCAGGTGAAAATCAAACTTATCGATAAAAAACCGGATAAGATTGTTATTGATCTAAAAGGGGCAAAGCATTTTACCGCTGCAGATATACAAGCGGCCGGCACTGGATTTGAGATTCTCAATCCTGAACAGCACATTGCCACTTTGACTGATAACGCTGAATTTAAGCTTGAACTGCGCATTGGCCGCGGCCGCGGATACGTACCTGCGGATGACAATAAAATGCCGGATATGCCCATCGGAACCGTGCCCATTGATTCCATCTTTAGTCCGGTGACCCGGATAACCTATACGGTTGAAAATACCCGTGTCGGTCAAAAAACAGACTATGAACGCCTTATTTTGGAAATTTTCACCGATGGTAGTATTACCCCGGATGATTCTTTAAGCTATGCCGGCAAGATAATCAAAGATCATATTGAGCTCTTTATCAACTTTGATATCGAACCCGAAGAAGAAGAGCCGGCAGAAGTTGACGAAGAAACCATGCGCATTCGCAAACTGTTGCAGATGAGCGTTGACGAACTCGAATTATCCGTTCGATCGCACAATTGCCTTGCTGCAGCTAATATTAAAACCATTGGTGATCTGGTCAAACGCGATGAACAGGAAATGCTTAAATTTAGAAATTTCGGCCGCAAGTCGCTGAGTGAATTGACCAAAATTCTCGAAGAAAAAGGGATCCATTTTGGTATGGATGTCGATAAATATTTGAAAAAATCCGAAGAATAGTATAACTTTGTAGCGCACAAGGATAATAAAATGAGACATTTAAAATCAGGCAGAAAGCTCGGGCGTACCACCAGTCATCGCAAGGCCATGCTTGCCAATCTGGCGACATCGCTTTTGGAGCACAAGAGTATCGTTACCTCTACTCCAAAGGCAAAAGAAGCCCGAACGGTCGTTGAGCGTCTAATTACCTTTGCCAAACGCGGCGACTTGCATGCCAGACGAATGGTTCTTCGTACAATAAAACAAAAGGAAATCGTTAAAGAATTGTTCGATGAAATCGCCCCACGATATCAGGATCGCAATGGTGGTTATACCCGTATTATAAAAATTGGCTGTCGGAATGGTGATAACACGCCTCTGGCGATTTTTGAACTCGTCGGTTATGAATCCTTCAAGGCGGAAAAAATAGAAAAACAACGGCAAAAACGAGAAGCAAAAGCAGAAAAGAAAGAGAAAGATGTCGAAACAGGAGAGGAAGAACCCGAGAGCGAACAGCCTGAAAAATAGATTGTCTGTAAAGGTTGACAAAAAATAGATATAGAGGGCAATCTCGCAGATTGCCCTTTTTTATGTAAGGCTTTGCTACAAATAAATCCGGAACATGTTTTCTGTTACATCGTTTTACAAGCAAACCCTTAACCAGTGCTCAGGATATTTTATGAAAAAGTTATACCTATTGTTATTGCTTACGATTTTTATCTGGAATTGTAACCAGGATAAATCGATTCCCAACGGTTATGAAGCGCTCATTCGGGATAATAAGGGCGAGCTCGTAACCACAACCCTGAAAGCGGTGGATACCGCGGAGCTTTGGAAAACGCCTTCGACCGGTTATAATGAATATTTTTTACTCGGCCAGTATAACAATATTCGGACCCATACGATCATGCGTTTCTATCCTTCCGTATATCTTGACTCTGCCAGAGTTGAATCAGCTGAATTGTTTCTGTCTCAGAGCAATTCTTTTGGCCAGGGTGATAGCATGAACGTTACGATTTATCCGGTTTTATCCCCGGACTGGCATGAAAGTAGTGTGACCTGGAAGATGATAGAACCACTTTATGATGTTGTCGATCCGATTATAAACTTTAAGATCGGAAATGCGGACACAACCCTTATATCCGTTCCCTTCCCTGCAGATCGCGTCAATGAATGGATTCTGACTGAGGACCTTGATGCCAATGTCAGGAATAACGGTATATTATTTCATATATCTCAAGCCGATTTTATAGCCCAGTTTCCGAGTTCCGATTTACAGGTGAGTGAACCTTATTTGAGATTGATTTATGAAAACAAAGAGGGTAACACGGATACGACCGACGTTATTGTCACCGAAGAGGCCACTCTTTATGAATATGAAAACACAGACGAAGAAAACCGCGCTGTTACCGGACTGGAAACGGTTCATATCGACAATTTGCAGGGATATCGCGCTATGATTCGATTTGATCTGTCTGCTCTTCCCATCCAGGCGAGTATTCATCAGGCCATTCTCTCCCTGCCGATAGATACGGATAAAAGCTATAGCAAAGAAGAAGGCATAAATATTAAAGCCAATGTGGTGCTTTTGGACACCACCCTTCAAAATCCAACCTGGTATAACACCAATGTCAGCGTGGATAGTGCATTACAATATTTACCTCAAACGATCACTGCCGCAGATGTAAGCGTTCTCTCTTTTGCAGATCAGACAAACATACAGTATATGTCCCGTATCCTTCAGAATTGGTTGCTGGAACGGAATCCCAACCATGGATTGCTGTTACAGTCATCAGAATATGGATTTAATCCGTATTCTATACATTTTTATACCGGTAAAATCGATTCGAGCAGAGTTCCTGCACTGAAAATTACCTATTC
>CAZSOP010000261.1:0-6440 GCA_964608385.1 uncultured Cytophagia bacterium | reverse complement strand
CTTAGTGGTTCAGGTGAAGAGTCGGTAAGTAGTAGTTGTAATCCTGGCGCAACTGGTGTAGGCACTTGTAACATTGGATCTGGTGTTTTATATCCAGTTACTTGTAATAAGGGATCCTATGCTGGTTATAGTTGCGTTAGCGGAAATATTGCGGGTTAATATATCTTAAAAGCTTTTAAATGAAACTCTCATTTTTACCGGCATTAGATAAATCAATTTCAAATGAATTTCATAACTTAAAAAAGTTATGGATTTCGAATAATTACCATAATCATAGTGATTTTCACTTGTTAGTAATAACTTTAATTAAGAAATCAGGTGCTAATTACACTTTTTTTCAAAAATCAAAATTCAATCAAATTTATCAGGCATGGCGTTTTTTAAACTTTGATCCACAAAAGAAAAAATTAAAAGTTTGGAATGTAATCAACCATTGGGGTGACAGAATCTCACCTGACATTAACATTTTTCGATTGAAAAATAGCAATGCTCATATTCTTTTTTGGTTATCGCCTCAAAGAGAGATATTGGAACTAAAATTGCGCCTCGCAGATCTTTTTCCAACTATTTTATCCTATTGGCATATTATTCATAAACGTTTATTTTTACATGCTGCAGCAATTGTACATAAAAAGAATACCTATCTCTTTGTTGGTGTTTCAGGTGCTGGAAAAAGCACCCTTTCTGTAATGAGTTCAGAAAAAGGAGACAGTGTTATACATGATGATCATGTTGTTATTTATCGACAAAAAGGTAAAGACTGGGTGGTATCAGATACTACTCACGCCATTATAAGTAAACCAGTAGCTGCCATTTTCTTCCTAGTTCAGGATAAAGTCGATCAGCTCATTCCACTGCCTGCTGTCAAATCTGCAAAAGGTTTAATAAAGAGTTTACAAGAACATGGAAAATATATCCTCTACGAAGATACATATAAAAGTGCGTTTACGCTTTGTGCTCAAATCGCCCGTTCAATTCCGGCTTATAAACTTCACTTTCGAAAATCCCCCGATTTTTGGAGACTGATTGATGAAAAATTCCCTGCTTGAACTCAGCTCTTTTTTCTTCACCAGCCATCCAATAAAGTTTGAGCAGATTTTTTTATCAAGGCCTCAGCATAAAGCCCAGCTTTTGGTCCGGCCAATTTATATATATATGATAAAAAGGAGATAATATCCATTCCGGTAGTATCATCATCTATTAACAGAAATCAAAGCATATAGTATACCGTGTTATTTCGGTAGATATAGATCGCTATACTACGCGTGGTAAAAATAACCGGCATACGGATGCTCTTCCGGTCAACTCAAATCATGTAATCGACAGGATTGAAGAGAAGGAATAAAAGGGAAAAATTATCGGATTCTGAAGAGCGGCCAGGGTTTACTGTTGATGCGTTGACCATTGATGCTGAGGCATCTGGACAATACCATTACCATTCGATCTCTGTTTGACTGACCCTATCGTCTTGTTAAAAAAGAGCTGTTGCTCAAAATCGAAAAGTAAAAATTAACAGGCTTTTTTCACAACCCGAAACAAACCCTCGGTACAAATACCTGTTTCATCGAAAAACCATTGTCACCCGACACCAGCAGATCAGGGTTTTCGCTGTCAACAGCCCTTTAATTGGGAACTCTTTTCGAATCACATTAAAAATCCCTGTGTTCAATTCCATACGTAGTGCTTTCAAATATCCTGATAATGCTGCGCCTGCAAATGATACAACCTGGCGTAAACACCGTTGAGTTGCAAGAGCTGCTCGTGGTTGCCGCTTTCGACGATAGAGCCGTTCGCCAGCACCAGAATGCGGTCGGCCAGGCGTGCCGAGGCGAGGCGATGACTGATAAAAATGGCGGTCTTTTCCGAGGTCATTTTTTGAAACAGCTGGAATATCCTGTATTCCGCTTTGGCATCCAGGCCGCTGGTGGGTTCGTCCAGAATAACAATCTGGGCATCGCGAACCAGGGCCCGTGCTAGGGCGATCTTTTGCCACTCTCCCACGCTCAACTCTTCACCGTTTTCAAACCACTTGCCGAGTTGAGTATCATAGCCGTTCGGCAATCGCTGAATAACGCTATCCGCACCCGTCTCCTCTGCAGCGCCGATGATAGCCTTGTCCTCCAAAGAAAGCCTGACATTTCCCATCCAGATATTTTCCCGCGCCGTTAAATAGTAATTGACGTAATCCTGGAAGACGACACTGAAATGCGAGCGCAGCTCGACGGGCGAAAATTCGGTTAGCGCTATGTTGTCCAGGGTAATAATCCCCTTATCCGGTTCATAAAGCCGGCATAAAAGCTTGATCAGGGTGGTTTTGCCCGAGCCGTTTTCACCCACCAGAGCCACGTGTTCACCGTTGCGGATGTCGAAAGAGACATCTTTTAAAACCTTGCGCGTGCTGTTGGGATAACTGAACGCGAGGTCCTTTACCGCGATCCCCCTGGTCATGGGGCGCGGTACCGGTTTGGGATCAATTGGTTCACGGATTTTCGGTTGCAGTTGCAGAAAGGTATAAAAATGGTTGAGAAAAAGCGAATTTTCATAGAGCGAGGTCAGGTTGGTGAGAAAAGTTTTCAAGGCGTTCTGGCTACGCTGAAAGGCCTGATAGTACATGACCAGATCGCCCATGGTAATAGTACCACTTAGTGCCCGCGCAATGACAAAGGCCAAACCGACAAACAAAAGCAGGGCAGAGATAAACTCTGCTATGAGATTGCGACCAACCTGTTTGCGCATTAAGTGCAGCCGCTCCCGTCGCCAGCGCTGCCGGATGCTGCGGTAACGGTTTATGAACAACTTGCCCAGATCGAACAGACGCACCTCTTTGGCAAAATGCTGACCGATAAGCATCCAGTCGTAATACGTCGCCTGCCGTTCGAGATGACTCTGATGCCTGCGCAGGTCATAGAATTTTCGCGAATAATAGAGACGCACCAAAACACCGGGCGCCACCAGCGGCAACAAAAACAAAACCACCGCCCAGTGAAATCGCATTAACAGAGCGACCATGGCCACCAGAGAGACCCCGTTTTGCACCAGCTGTGCCAGGATCGACACCACCTGCTGCGGACGATAGGGCGCCTCTCTTTGAGCCATGTGCAATGTATCGTAATAGGCCGAATTTTCATAATACTGTAAATCAACAGAAACCGATTTGCTGTGTAAAATATTGTGTACATGATCGCTGACGGCCCATGATTGCTGTTCCTGGACCAAGGTGGCCACAGAAGACAAGAGTCGCTGCGTCAGATACACGGCTGCCAAAAAAATGATATAACCAGCAATAGGCCTAAAAGCCTCCCCACGATCCGATGCATTCAACGCCACCGTAACCCCATCAATGATCAATTTTGTCAGATAGAGCGTGAGCAAAGGCAGGGTACCCTGCAGTATCTGCAGGATAAAATTGGCCACCGTCCATCCCCGGGCACACTCCCATACCAGTTTAAACGCTTTTAACAGCGCATAGAGATATTCCCGTTTGAACTGAAATCTGTCTCTTGCCGTGTTCATAACCTCAAGAGTCTGTTTGTAAAAAATCGTCAGCCGTTAAAGGAGAGTGTTAAATTAATGTAAATCAGTACTTGCAACCACCGGATTTTGCGGCAAAATAATTCAATTTTAGAAACCGGGTAAATCAAAAATACGGTATTAAATCATCGTCTCAAGCGAGTCATGATCAAAAATCAAAATTGTCCGGATCCGGCCCGGTGCGGTAGTTACTGTCGAGCGAATCGATTTTTGCCATATCCTCAGGGCTCAACTCGAAATCGAACAGATCCGCGTTTTCGGCAATGCGCTTTTTATGCACGCTTTTGGGAATAGTGACGACCCCTTTTTGCAGATTCCAGCGTAAAACGATTTGAGCGGCTGTTTTGTTGTGCTTTTTGGCGAGATTCTGCAATTCTGCAATATCAAGAATATCCCCGCGCATCAACGGACTCCAGGCCTGATAACGGATTTGGTGCCGATGACAATAATCCAGCAAATCCTGCTGTATCAGGCGCGGATGAAACTCGACCTGGTTGATCATGGGAACGATATCACAATCGCTCAGCAGATCTTCGAGGTGGTGTTGCATAAAATTACTGACACCTATCGCTCTGATGCGGCCATCTTTGTAAAGGTCCTGAACGGCCTGCCAGGTTTCTTTATATTTGCCTTTAACAGGCCAGTGAATCAGATAAAGATCGAGATAGTCAAATCCCAGCCGTTGAAGCGAAGCTTCGAATGCTTTAATCGTAGTTGAATATCCCTGATCGGCATTCCAGACCTTGCTGGTAACAAAAACCTGCCGCCGATCGACGCTGTGATTGTTTACCGCTTTGCCGACCCCCCGTTCATTGCCATAGACTGCTGCCGTATCGATAAGGCGATAACCAATATCCACTGCATCGTGAATGGCCTGAACGACTTGTTTTCCGTCTTTGGCTTGAAACACACCCAATCCCAAATACGGTATTTGCACACCATTATGCAATTCGACTGTCCCCTTGATATCCGTTATTTTCATTTGCTCTCCATAAAAATGCTATTGACTGAATTGCCTTATACGTCATATTTTATCGCATTCGAACCATAGATTTGTCGGGATTATTTCCAAATCATCAGCATAAAAAAAATTATTACTGATTTTTCCCCGTCCTCAATTCTGATGAAAGGCTCATACAATGCCGCTCTTTTCAATTCCCATCTCCAGGCCGCGCAATTCCGCCATGCCGCGTAACAGACCGATGGCTGAATAACCCGGATTGGTTTTCTTTTTCAGATCATCCAGCAATGTATGGCCGTGGTCGGCGCGCATCGGGATGACGGCATCCTGCCGGTGGACGGAATGCCGGCGCTTTTGTTCCCGCAATATGGCGGCGATGACGTTGAACATATCGACATCGCCTCTCAAGTGACCGGTTTCATGAAAACTGCCATGGCCGTCCCGTTGTGTACTGCGGAGATGGGCGAAATTCAGTTTACTGCCGTATCTTTCGATTATTCCAACCAAATCATTATCCGGCCTTACACCGAGCGACCCCGTACAAAGGGTAAAGCCGTTAAAGATCGAGTCGTATGTATTGAGCAAATAGGCCAAATCCTCTTCAGTACTGACAATTCGCGGCAAGCCAAACAGCGGGATGGGCGGATCATCAGGATGAATCGCCATGCTGACGCCGGATTGTTCTGCTACAGGAATAATTGCTTTCAGGAAATAGGCCAGATTTTTTCTGTACTGTGTCGCATCGATATCGCTGTAGGCGTTGAGTTTTTCTCTAAACTGCTCGAGGGAGTATCCTTCCTGTCCGCCGGGCAGTCCGGCGATAACATTCTTCTGCAGAACATATCTCTGTTCATCCGAAATGGACTCGAATGTTTCCCGAGCCCGATCCAGCAGGTCGTTCGAATAGTCCTGCTCTGCACCCTTTCTTTGCAGCATATAGACATCAAAAACGATAAACTCGACGATATCAAATGCCAACGCTCTGGCGCCATCTTCCAGTTCCAATTCAAGATTTGTTCGCGTCCAGTCCACCACCGGCATAAAATTATAGCACACTGTATGGATACCGACCCAGCCGACATTACGCAGGCTTTGCTGATACTTTTCGATCCACTTGTCCCGCCCGGGCTTTCCCAGTTTAATATCTTCGTGAACGGGAATACTTTCGATAACCCGCCATTCGAGTCCGCGTCTTCTGGGTTTGTCTTTGGAATAATCCCATTCGATCATGCGTTTTCGTTTTTCCAGCTCTTCGATACACCACACCTCACCGACCGGAATTTCGTGTAGAGCGGTTACAATGCCGGTTGCACCGGCCTGCCGAATATCGGTGAGAGTGACCGGATCGCTGGGTCCATACCATCTCCAGGTTTGCATCATTTTCATATGTTAAAACGCTCCTCACTTTTTTAGTGAACCGAACTAGAATAATATTCAATATTATTTAAACCAATGTTGTACTCCAAGTAGCATGAATTTTAATGACAGCACAGTATCGGATTCTTTTCTCGCTGCTTTTTATAATCATATTCTATTTTATCAAACAAATTGGTACTCTATACCTGCCTGGGTTGCTGGATGTATTCCTGCAACAATTTAGTGACAATGGTCCTTTCGATCCTGTGTTTAGCACTGTTTTTCGCCGTTTCCGAAAAAAAATCATCTACAGCGAAGTTGGCTGGGTTTTTACACCTCTTTTTAATCTGTGGTATATTAAACATATAAAAGTGCAAAATCAAATATAAAATTGCCTGATATCGGCGCAGGACAGCTGATAGTGAAAGAGAGCGCGGGAAATACTCGAGTTGAAAGTGATAGGTGGATTAAAGTAGCAAGCGTCAGTACAGGCAAATTTCGACAAAGTGCAGCCCACCGAACGGATACACTTTCTTTGGCTCTTTAACGAATTGAGTGGGTAATTTACAAATATTTTTCATAAATTGTCCAC
>CAZSOP010000260.1:0-6440 GCA_964608385.1 uncultured Cytophagia bacterium | reverse complement strand
GCCATCGGTCGCAAGGATACCACCTATAATGAAATTTATACCTGTGGTCCGGGAGTAACTTCTTTTGATGATTTGACGGCTGTGCGGGGGTTTTCCTACTATTATTATCTGCTCGCTTTTAATGACGGCAGCAATAATACATCGGGTGAAACCAATCCGACCGGTCCGCTTTACAGTGGCCGTTTTTATACCCAGACCACTGAACCGGCTTATCTGCGCCGGCAGGCCGGTACCAGTCTCGACGCGATCCGTGTGGTTCCCAATCCCTACAACATCAAGGCAAAAGATTTGCAATACACCGGTGAACCGGACAAAATCATGTTTTTAAATATACCCGCTTATTGCACCATTCGCATTTATACGGAGCGGGGCGATCTGATTCAGACGATCGACCATACGGACGGAAGCGGAGACGAAGCCTGGAACTCTGTCACTTCGTCGCGGCAGGTTATTGTCAGTGGCGTCTATATTGCTCACTTTGAGGTGACTGAGGATTTTAACGATCCCGACACCGGAGAATTGCTCTACCGCAAAGGAGACACTGCGTTTAGAAAGTTTATCATTATCCGTTAAGTAAATTGAGAGATAAAACCCTGTTTACATGGAGTGTAAAATGAAGCGTACGATGATTTTAATTTTATCTGTTTCACTTTTTCTGGTCTTCTCGGCCTGTGATAAGGATATCACGCCAAGTTTGTATGATCCGGATGCGACCTCGGGCCCACAGCCCACGATTTCTTCCATTGATCCGCCGGATTTTGCGCTTGCCGGGGTTACGATTGTAACCCTTACGGGGCAAAATTTTTCACCAGACCCGGAGAAAAATTTTGTATACTTTGATGATCAGAAGGGGCAAATCCAGTCCGCCTCTGCGACTGAACTCAAAGTCAAGCCGCCCAATCTGGTTGGGGATTCGGTGGCAGTCAAAATTGCCGTGCACGGCGCCGAGCTCTTCAGCAATACGGTTATCTACAAGCTCGAATATACCGAATTCGAGTATGGCGGCGTTGATAAATTTACCGACGCCTATAGCCTGGCCTGCGATCCGCAAAATAATATCTATGTCTCTTCGGGATTGCGACAAATTTTGAAAATTACACCGGTCGATCCCGACGAAAACACGGTTTACGTGCCGGTAACAGACGGCTTTTATCAAACCATGTGCTGGGGGCCGGACGACTATCTCTATGCCGGCCGTACGCGTTTCATTTACCGCGTTCCACCCGGGGGCGGCTCAATCGACAAATATGGGGACAGGTTACGGAATCCCGTTAATGATATTGATTTTGGTCCCAACCATAATCTTTTCATTGCCGGTAGAAACTCGCTCATGCGCATGAAACCAGACGGTACCGTGGACGAGGTGATGGAATATGAACGAACCATTTTAAGTGCCATACGCGTTTATGACGGTTATGTCTATGTCTCGGGTGAATATTACGGCAACGATCCCGATGCTACGGTACGGGGTATCTGGCGCAACGAAATCACATCCGATGATGGCGCGGTCGGTCCTACAGAAGAAGTGTTCGACTGGGATGCCGCGGTCGGAGAGACTGGTGCGGATATTAACGATATCACCTTTGATATAGACGGATTTCTTTATATCGGTGCGGAATATGACAATGCCATTTATTATCTCATCCCGCAGGGGGCCGGAGATTATGCCGGTTCGGAATTGAATATGCTTTATCCGGACATCCTCAAAGCACCGGCAACTGCGTTTGTGTGGGATAATGATATTTATCTCTATGTCAATCGTAAAAGCGATAACCCGGATGAGCAAAAGCTCTTGCGCGTGACCATGGCCAAACTCAGTGCTCCGTATTATGGACGACAATAGATTTTAGATTACCAAATTTTGTTGGAAATGAACAAAACGGGAAGGAGGTGAGAGGACAGTTCGACCTTTTTTAATTCAAGCTTAAATCGTTAAACCTTAAGGAGGGTAATTAAAATGAAACAGTTGGTATTTACAACACTCTTACTCGTACTTTTTGCCGGAATCTCATTTGCCGGTGGATGGGTTTTTGATGAAGCTGTTATAGTCGGTGATGCCATCGGAACCGATGAGGGCGAAGATGCGGTTAATGCCCCGGGTTTTAGAATCCCTTATGGCGTTGAAGTCGATAATGATGGGAATGTTTGGTTCCATTCTTATTACCAACGAAAAATCACAATCAATGATGACAGTACATATTGGCCTGATGATCTGACCATTCCATCCGGCGATTCTACGCTTGTGGTGGGCACCTATCCGATCTTTGTGCTTGATCCCGCGACTGACGGTCTTGATGTTATTCAATTCCTCGACATGCCGGATGGCACTGTAGACACGACCTGGGGCGCCGGCCGTGGTATGGCCAGAGATCCGGAGGGCAACATTATCGTCGCCGTTGATGATAATGATCGCATTCCAGCCATGGTCTATCAGATCGACCCGAGTGACTATAGCGTACTCAACGCTTTCGAAAATGAAGGCCAGAACGCCCGTCCGGCAGTTGATGCAGAGGGATTTGTCTACACCTTTCCGCTTTTAGGCGGTGCGCTCAACATTCTCGATCCATTTGATTTTTCGGTCTACAACTCTATCCCCGGAATTGAAACGCTTTCACGCGGAATTTGTGTTTCGGCCGATGGCAAAGATATCTACCTGGGCAGCATCAATGGCGGTATTATTCATTTTCACAGTGAGGATGGTGTTGACGGTACTTATGAAGTCGCTGACACCCTGGTTCAGGAGATCAATGGCACGACCATCGCTCCCAATTACGTCGAAATGGATCCGAGCGGTCTTCTCTGGTTCGGAACCGTAGAAGAAGCTGCCATGAAGGTTCTGTGGGCTCTCGATCCGGCACAGGATTATGCTATCGTTGACAGCACCAGCTTTACCTGGTGGGGCAACACGGCTCAGACCGATACCACCACCGGCGGCTATGCGCAACCCAAATATGTCCGCGCCCCACGTGATGGCGCTTTTAATGCAGAAGGCACAGAATATTATATTGCAGACATGTACTCCTATACGGTCAAGAAATATGTCTGGGATGAAACGGCTGCTGTTGCAAAAGAAGAACAATTGCCTCGGGAATTTATGCTGGGACAAAACTATCCCAATCCGTTCAACCCGAGTACGACCATTCCTTTCACTCTCGACGAGATGAGCGAGGTTGAACTGAAGGTCTATGATATTCTCGGACATGAAGTTGCCACACTGATCGATCAAAACATGTCAGTGGGAAATCACATGATCGAATTCGAAGCTTCTGAAATGGCCAGCGGTACCTATTACTATAAACTCGTCGTCAATGGCCAGATGAGAACCCGCAAAATGATGCTGGTGAAGTAATTTATTTTTTTTCAAGGTAAAGGCCGGTGGGGCTGGTTCCTCATCGGCCTTTTTTATAAAAAGCATCCCTCTTTTCGATAAATCCGTCCGTTTAAATGGCTATTGAGCCGGGATAATTGAATCATGAGAAAGATCATACTGTATTTATTTCTATTCTATATCGCCCTCTATGCATCCAGCAATGAAGAGTTTCGCGCCACCTGGGTGGTGACCTGGAAGCATAGTCTCAACGGAGCACCGATTGAGAAACAAAAAGCCCATATCGATAAAATTCTCGACAATCACATGGATGCCAACATGAACGCCGTTCTCTGGCAGGCGAGACGGGGCGGAGAGGTTTATTATCCCTCCGATTTTGAGCCCTGGGGACGCGATCTCGGCTATGTCTCTCCCGGATTTGATCCCCTTGCCTATGTCATAGAAGAGGCACATGCGAGAGGTTTGGAACTGCACGTCTGGTTTAATGTTTTCGCCAATGCCAGCACCCAAGCGGGAACCCCTGCTGCCGAACATCCGGAATGGATTTGCCGCGACCGCAGCGGCCATCCGATGACATCACACCGGGCGCTTTCCCCCGGTCTGGCTGAGGTGCGTCAATATTTGAATGCTGTGGCCATGGAAATTGTACGATATTATGATCTTGATGGTCTACATCTCGATTACGTTCGCTGGAATGAACACTATAGCTCTAATGCGCTTTTGAAATCCACTCATCTATTGCCGGAAGAACAATCGCTCGATGGTTTGGTTTCACCGCACCATATTCAGGAGCTGGTGACAAACCAAAGCAGCCGTTATCTATATGATGCCGAACATCCCTATGACGACGGTGTGCCCGCCGGTTTTGACTCGTGGGAAGAGTGGTGGCGCTGGTCGGTTACCGAGTTTGTAAGAACGCTGCACGACTCCATTCAACAGGTTAAGCCGTGGGTGCGACTTTCAGCCGCAGTTTTGGGAAAGTATAACTGGAGCAGCTGGCAGGCATACGGTACGGTTTACCAGGATGCCGCCCTGTGGTTTAATCAGGGATTTGTCGATCAGCTTATGCCGATGCATTATCACTGGTTTGATGGCAATGGATTTTATAGCGTTCTTGCCGGTGGGTGCCCTGCCTGCTGGCAACAATATATCCAACCCGGTATCGATCTTGGTCGACTATACAGTGCCGGACCGCCATCCTATGTTTTGAGCGAGAAAAAAATCTGGAACAACCATGTTGGAATTGTTGAACGCTGCCGCACGATTCCCTGGGTGGATGGGTTTCAGTTTTTCAGATATGCCTTTTGGCAGGACTGGCGTTATTTCCCGGTCGCTGCCTCTACGATTTTTCCTCAAAAGAGCAAAATACGGGCTACGGGGTTGATCGATGACGACACTCCGGTTGCCCCGAGCGTGAACCTTTCCATGCAAGATTCTACAAGCTGGATTGTACAGGTACAACCCGGTGCATTGCTGGACTATGATCAGTGGTTTGCCGTATACCGCTCTACAGATGCGGACATTGATGTAGATAACGATGAAATGATTCACCTTCAGTTCGGTTCGGTCGATTTTCTCGTTGCAGAAACCTTTGACGGCAGCCAGGATTATAATGGGAAATATTATTATGCTGCAACCATGCTGGATCGTTACTGGAACGAATCTGAAATTTCAAATACGGCATCGTCGGATTCTTTGATTTCTTTGCCGCCCCGGATTGCTCTTGCAAATCCGGCACCTGGTGACACGATATCCGTGCATTCCTTTTTAACCTTTGATTTTTCCAAGACCATGAATCCTGAATCCCTCCAGGTTTCTTTTATGCCGGAAAGAGAGATTGAACGCTATGAATGGGATAGCGATCACAAGCGCGTAAAGATTTTTTTACAGAATGAATTCGATTTTAATACGGAATATCAGGTTACGGTTCACGCCTCGATAACCGATATAAACGGTAAAGCCCTCGATGGAAACGGCGATGCAGTGGGAGGGGATGATTTTGTGTTTTCCTTTTATACCTTTAGTGCGGATATTTTTGCGCCCCAACTGCTCAGTGCTTATCCGAAGCAGGAATTGCCTCCCATCGATGCCGTCTTTAGCTTTGTCTTTGACGAACCCTTGGATAAAAATTCTCTTAACGATTCTACCATTTTGTTTGTGCAAAAGGGTCAACCGGTAGAGTTTAATTCTGCCGTTACAGTGGTTGATGATATTGCAGTCCTTTCGATCCAGCCGTTTGATGAGCTTGAAAACAATGCTGCTTGTGAAATTGAACTCTTACCCGGAGTTAGCGATACGCTTGGCAATACGACCTCTGAAAAGATTGTTAATGCTTTTGTAACTCGGGAAGAATACTATAGCCAAACGGATGATCTCGATCAGTTTTGGGGTACGGGGAACTGGCAGCGTCCTTCTTACAGCGGCTCTACGACCGGTATACTGGAGCCGAATTCCGGAATCTCTATTTCGCAAAATGCCTATCGACCGGCTCAGCCTGTGCCACAGCGAAAAAGCCTGCGTCTCGACTATGCCTGGGATGAAACAGCGGATAACCATTTGATCCGGCTCTACATGTCCGGCACCCAGCCGCGTTCTGTCTTTTTCGATACCACCTGGGTCTTGCAGTGCTGGCTCTTCGGCGATGGCGGCAACAACCAGTTCCGATTTTGTGTTGATGACAGCACCAAGGACAAGGGTTCCTTCCATGAGGTGTCGAAATGGATTACCATTGATTGGTATGGCTGGCGATTGATCGAATGGCATTTAAACGATCCCGGGTCGGTGGGATCGTGGCTGGGCGATGGGGTTCTGCATGGCCCGTCTATGCGGTTTGATAGTTTTCAATTTGCACATCCTGAAGGAGCGGCCTCAACAGGTTCGGTTTATTTCGATGATTTACGTTTGGTTAAAAAAGCCGCACTCTCCGGAACCGAGTCGAGACCGCTTGCGGCCGGAACACCGGAAACCTGGATGCTATACCAAAATTATCCCAATCCTTTTAATCCCGATACTCAAATACCCTTTACTGTTGCCGCGCCCGGCCATGTTAAGCTGATCGTTTATGATATCAGGGGACGTCAGATCAAAGTGTTGCTTAATGGCGTGGTTGCAC
>CAZSOP010000259.1:0-6451 GCA_964608385.1 uncultured Cytophagia bacterium | reverse complement strand
AAGCCGACATGGGTAATGCGATCTTTTGAGGGACCGAAGAAGAAGAGATCGCCGGTTTGTGCCTGACTGAGTTTGGGGTCTATTGTTATATCTTTTCCCAGCTTTACCTGCATATTAGCGTCCCGCGGCAGGTTGATGCCGTGCATCTTAAAAAGCGTTTGCATGAATCCGGAACAGTCGAAACCTTTGATCGATCGACCTCCCCATAAATAGGGGATGCCGAGACACTGTTTTGCACTTTTGACCAGGTCTGCCGGATCAGCCGTGGGGCGATCTTGGAATTTTCCATAATCGCAAGTCTGGTGTTCGGGAACAAAGCCGTTACGGCCATCCGGGGAAATTACCCGTAACCATTTCTCATGCCGCTCTTCCACTGTGAGCAACGAGCCCCACACCAGGTCGCATACGGGCTCGGCGTCTGTGTTTTTCTGCGAATAAACCCAGCCAAAACGGTCCATAAAAATGGCTTTGGGCTTTTTGTGCCAGTTTATATAGTCAGATTCGTTCATCTTGTATACAGAGCCTTTCATTATCCAGCCCATATAACCGTCATCATCGAGCTGAGTGAGATAATAGAGTCCCTTCTCTTTATAGAGTCGCAATCCCTGTCCCATAGTCGCCTGATTGATCATTTCAGAAGTTACATCGGCATGACGGCGTTGATGGGCGGTGCTTAAAATAATAACTCCATAGGTTTGGGATCTGAGTTTATCCGAGGGTAAAATTTCAATCTCGTCGAGGATAGAGTATTGATCTTCTTGCGTCAGTCTGGCAATTAACGAGTCATGTGCTGCGGGCAGGTTCGTTTCGCCGCTTAGAATGATTTTGTTGTTTTTTTGTTTTGCTTCTATGCTAAATATATTTAAGCGCTTGTCAGGACAAAACTCTTGCCGGGTCTTTTCCACTATATCATTGACCTGCTGACGGCGCTGCGAGCAGGCAAGAAATATCAAGCCAATCAAAACAATTATCACCTTTACTTTATACATTATAAGCCTCTTAAAAATCCAGAGCTCCTTTTCCTTCTCTTAATATGACGGGTTGGTCTTCGGTCAAGTCTATTACTGTCGAGGGTTCGGTACCGCCATAACCGCTATCCAAAAAGAGGTCAGCCTGATTTTGAAATTGTTCATAGAGTTCCTCCGGATCATTTATATAGGAGGTGTCAGGAGGACAGGCACTCGTGCTAATGATGGGACGATTGAATATCTGTAACAAATCCCGGCAAATTCTATTGTCCGGAACCCGGATACCGACGGTTTTACGCCGTTCGAGCAATATTTTTGGTATGAGGCGCGTTGCCATCAATATAAACGTATAGGGCCCGGGCGTGAGGTGGCGCATGATTTTATAGGCCGGGGTTGGAACATGCGCATATTGGGCAATGTTTTTCAAATCCGGACAAATAAAGCTGAGCAATTTGCGTTTGTCGCTTCCCTTGATGCGATATATTTTTTCGACCGCCTTTTTGTTGAACAGGTCGCACCCAAGTCCATAAACCGTATCGGTAGGATAAATCACCAGTCCGCCATCTTCCAGAATTTTCCTGGCATGGTCGATATTGCGCTTTTGCGGATTTTGAGCGTTTGTCTCGAGTCTTTTCATGCGGTTTTTTTAGCTAAAGTTACAAAGAAAAAATTGTTATGCAAGCATATTTTTTTTTGATAGTTCTTTCAATTTTATCTTGTATCAAGATTCAGGTTTTCGTATTTAAAAGAAGATTGTCTTTTGCGAATTTTTTATAATATCAGTTCAGCAAAATAAAATATTTGAATTTAAATTCAAGTTTCATAAATTCCATTCTGACAGAATCATACCAGCATTGAGATCCATTCAGGAAGGGATAAAATGAGCAGGATCAAGATTAAAAAGGGTTTGGATCTTCCGATTGCGGGAAAACCGCAACAAAAGATTACACAGGGAAATGCGGCAAGCCGTGTAGCTCTGTTGGGTGAAGATTACAACGGTATGCGTCCGACGATGGAGGTAGAAGAAGGCGACCGGGTAAAACTGGGTCAATTGCTCTTCACCGACAAAAAGAATGCCGGTGTTCAATATACATCTCCCGGTAGTGGTAGAGTTGCAGAGATAAATCGCGGCGCAAAGCGCAAGTTTCTTTCTCTCGTCATTGAGCTGGAGGGCGATGACCAGGTTACCTTTGCTTCTTATGGCAAGAACGAACTCAGGTCGATGGACAGGCAAAAGGTCAGAAATCAATTAATAAAGTCCGGGTTATGGACTCTTTTCAGAACGAGGCCCTTTTCCAGGGCGCCGGCTGTAGAGAGCTCACCCCATGCTATATTCGTCACTGCGATGGACAGCAACCCGCTTGCTCCTGATATCGAAACGGTTATTAAGGGTGAAGAGGAATGCTTTTCAGCCGGATTGTCGGTGGTCAGTGCTCTCACGGATGGTAAATGCTATATATGCAAACGGCCGGAGGCATCCATTCCGGTTTTGCCGGATTTGAAAAAAACAGAGGTTCACGAGTTCGACGGCCCTCATCCCGCCGGCTTGGCCGGTACGCATATTCATTTTCTCGATCCGGTCAGCCGTCGTAAAACAGTATGGTCGATAGCGGCTCAGGATGTAGTTGCTATCGGACATTTGTTCTTAACCGGCAGGATTTTGGTCGACCGTATCATATCCCTTGCCGGGCCCGGCGTTAAAAATCCACGCCTGATTAAAACGCGCATTGGCGCCGATATCAATGAATTGACAAAAGGCAAGCTTATATCCGCAACACATCGCCTTATTTCCGGTTCTGTTCTGGATGGTCGTCATGCTGTCGATGCTCGCGCCTTTTTGGGGCGTTTTCATCAGCAGGTCAGCGTTATTCCGGGCAGGGTTGAGCGTCAATTTCTCGGCTGGCTGAGTCCGGGCTTTGATCTTTATTCGATTAAAAATATCGTTTTGTCCAAAGTATTTCCCGGAAAAAAGTTCGCATTTTCACCGTCGATACATGGCGGAAAACGCGCTATTGTACCGGTGGGCACCTATGAACAGGTGGTGCCCATGGATATATTGCCCACCTATTTGTACCGCGCTCTTGCGGTGGATGATGTTGAAGAAGCGGAGAATCTGGGCTGTCTTGAGCTCGATGAAGCGGATCTGGCTTTGAGTACGTTTGCCTGTCCCGCCAAGATCGATCATGGAGAAAATTTGCGCAGAGTATTAACCATTATAGAAAAGGAAGGATAGTGAAGGTTCTACGACGATTTTTCGACAAACAGGAAAAACATTTTACCAGCGGTGGCAGACTGGAACGGCTTTTCCCGCTATATGAAGCGATGGACACTTTTCTTTTTACACCCGACAAGCTTGCCAGAGGTCCTGTTCACGTCCGTGATGTGATCGATCTGAAACGAACGATGATGATTGTGGTTTATGCGCTGATTCCCACTGTTTTGATGGCATTTTATAATACCGGTCTTCAGGCCAATCTGGCTTATCAGCAGACCGGCCTGCCAGGTGACCTTCCCTGGCAGGCAGATGTGATCAGGGCTTTGGGGGTGGGATTTGATCCTTCGAATCTTTTGGCCAACGTTTTACAAGGAGCGCTCTACTTCTTGCCCGTTTATATTATCACACTCGCCGCCGGTGGATTCTGGGAAGTTCTTTTTGCCTCTGTTCGCCGTCATGAAGTCAATGAAGGTTTTTTGGTGACCAGTTTACTTTTTCCCCTCATTTTGCCACCAACCATTCCCTATTGGCAGGTTGTGCTGGGAATTTCCTTTGGTGTTGTTATCGGCAAGGAGGTGTTTGGCGGTGTGGGTATGAATATCCTTAATCCCGCTCTGACCGGCCGGGCCTTTCTCTTTTTTGCCTATCCGGCGCAGATTTCCGGTGATAAAGTCTGGGTGGCGGTGGATGGCTTGAGCAAGGCAACCCCTCTGGCTAAATTTGCAGACCCGGTTATGGAAGTAACCGCCTCCTGGTGGAATGCCTTTTGGGGTTTTATTCCCGGTTCTATGGGTGAGACCTCTGTTTTTGCCTGTTTTATCGGTGCCGCTGTGTTGATCATTACCGGAATCGGTTCGTGGCGCATTATGTTGAGCGTCGTCATCGGTATGGTGGGGATGTCACTCTTTTTCAATGCCGTCGGCAGCGAAAGCAATCCCATGTTTCAGCTGGCGCCGCATTGGCACCTGGTTCTGGGTGGTTTTGCCTTTGGGGCCGTTTATATGGCAACCGATCCTGTAAGCGCGGCAATGACACGGGGCGGAATGTATGTCTATGGGTTGCTCATTGGCATTTTGGTCGTCATGGTCCGGGTGGTGAATCCCGCCTTTCCGGAGGGGATGATGTTGGCCATTCTGTTTATGAATGTTTTTGCTCCCATCATCGACCGGATTTATATCAATCGAAATATAAAGAGGAGGCTGGCTCGTAATGTCGTCTGATAGTACCAAGAAGACCATTTTTGTCGCCCTTGGGGTGTGTATTGTCTGTTCTGTTCTGGTATCGACAACGGCGGTATCATTGAACCCTATTCAAAAGAACAATCAAAAACGGGAAAAATTAAAGAATATTCTCGCCGCTGGTGACCTTCTTCAGGGAGAGGCATCCATTGAAAAGAGCTATCAGTCCAATATCGATCCGGTGGTTATCGACGTCGGTAGTGGAAAAATATTGAGCGAAGACGAGGTACCTCAAGAACTCAACATTCAAAATTTTGACCTAAAGGATGTCAGTAAAGATCCGCGTCTGAGTGAAAAGATAGCGCCGGATGAAGATATTGCGGATATTAAGAGGCGTCCGAAATATATGGTGGTGTACCGCGTCATGGAGGGTGATTCGGTGCGTAAATACATCTTGCCGATCTATGGCAAAGGGTTATGGTCCACCATGTATGGCTTTATTGCTTTGGATGACGATCTCCGCAGCATTCGGGGCTTTACCTTTTATGACCATGGTGAAACCCCGGGGCTCGGCGGAGAAGTGGACAATCTTAAGTGGAAACAGACCTGGGAGGGAAAGATGGCTTTTGATCAGGACCGGCAATTGCGCATACAGGTTCTCAAAGGGAGTGTTGACCCGTCTGATCCAAATTCAAAGTTCAAGGTCGATGGCCTTTCCGGCTCGACTCTAACCACTCGCGGTGTCGATCAACTGGTTCGCTATTGGCTGGGCGAGAATGGATACGGCCCGTTTTTTGATTATTTGAGAGAGGAAAAGAGTTGATGAAAAAATATAAAGACGTTCTTTTCGATCCGATATTTAATAATAATCCTATCGGCAAACAGATTCTCGGTATTTGTTCAGCGCTGGCGGTGACTTCAAAACTGGAAACGTCCATCGTTATGTCGATGGCGGTGATCTTTGTTCTCTCTTTTTCGAATCTGTCTGTGAGTATGATTCGCAAGCATATTCCAAACAATATCCGTATTATTGTTGAAATGACCATTATTGCATCGCTGGTGATCATTGCCGATCAGATTATTAAGGCCTATGCCTTTGATATCAGTAAACAGTTGTCGGTATATGTCGGTTTGATCATAACCAATTGTATCATTATGGGGCGGGCCGAGGCATTTGCCCTGCAGAACCCCCCTATGGTCAGCTTAATCGATGGTATCGGCAATGGACTGGGATACAGCTTTATTTTGCTCGTCGTCGGATTTTTCCGTGAACTGCTGGGATCGGGACAATTGCTCGGTTATCAAGTCCTCAAGCTGAGCACGGATGGAGGGTGGTATGTGCAAAATGGTCTGTTTTTGCTTTCGCCCAGTGCTTTCTTTTTAATCGGATTTATTATCTGGGTGATTCGGACCTGGAAACCGGAACAAGTCGAAGAGGAATAAGAGATGTTTGAAGAATATCTGAGTTTATTTATTCGCTCCATTTTTATCGAAAACATGGCACTTGCCTTTTTCCTCGGCATGTGTACATTTCTGGCGGTTTCAAAACGCGTCGAGACCGCTGTTGGATTGGGGATTGCGGTTGTGGTCGTGCAAAGCATCACCGTGCCGATGAATAATTTGATCTACCATAATCTCCTGAAAGAGGGAGCCCTTGGCTGGCTTGGACTGGCAGACGTCAATCTGACATTTATCGGCCTGGTGACCTATATCGGCGTTATTGCCGCCATGGTTCAAATCCTGGAGATGACTCTGGATAAATTTGTTCCCAGACTCTACAACGCCCTGGGTATTTTCCTGCCCCTGATCACCGTCAACTGTGCCATTCTCGGCGGAACCCTTTTTATGGTGGAGAGAGCCTACACGTTTGGCGAAAGTGTGGTGTTTGGCGTGGGGTCTGGAACCGGTTTCGCACTTGCAGTGATTGCTTTGGCCGGTATTACCGAAAAAATGCGGTATAGCAACGTTCCCGCCGGTTTGCGAGGTCTGGGAATTACATTTATTACAGTGGGCCTGATGGCTATAGCATTTATGATATTTTCAGGAATTCAATTATAGAGGGAATTTTTTCAATGAGTGGATTCAGCCTT
>CAZSOP010000258.1:0-6457 GCA_964608385.1 uncultured Cytophagia bacterium | reverse complement strand
CACTTCCGTGTTCATATGCGCCTATCCTCCCATGATGATCAACAAAAATGTCGCCGTTTCGACAATCATTTTCGACTCTATCGGTGTTGCGGCGGCGATATCGCTAAACGTAAACCTGGCAAATTCCTGTTTCCAGATATCCGTAACCGTGTCCGCGTTTGGCTTGAGGTCAAGTTTGATAATTTTTTGCTGAGGCAAATCCTGAGGCAGGGCGAAAAAGACATCCGCTTTATTGATCTCTCCCGAACCGTATCCCTTGATTTGATGCGTCAGAGTCACACGGGCGTGACGTTTGTTTTCCAGCCTGTAATGGTCGTCATCCTGCCGCAGCAGCTTGTAAAGCTTGTCATTCTCATAATCGACCAACCATAAAAATTCACCATCCCAGGTCAAGCCTCTGGGATATGGGCCGGGCGCATCGCTAACGATAATGACCTCTCCGTTTTCAGGTTCAACCATATATATCTCATCCATGTTTCGGTCCGCACACCAGAGATTTTGTCCGTCAAAGGCCAAACCATGAGCGCTTTTCGCCGGGGCGGGTATTGTGTGAACAGCTGTACCGTCCTGAATATCAATTTTATAAATCTCTTTTGCACGCGAGTCGCTTATCCATAGCGTTTCATCAAACCAGACCAGGCCTTCAGGATTGCTGCAGGGCGCCGGCAGGACCGTGAGAATTGTACCGGTTTGGGGATTAATCTTGAACAGTTTTTTCTGTTTGCTGTCGATGTTCCACAAATACTCACCATCCCAGGCAAGACCCGCCGGCCAAAATCCCGGTGCGGCAATGGATCTGACCACCTCACCATTTCCCGGCTTTACCGCATAGAGCAAATCGGTTTTATAATCAGCAACCCAAAGTACGGCACCATCGAATGTTAATCCGGTGCAGAATGCTCCCGGCGCGGGAAACGTTGTCACCACCTTTCCGGGATGAGCCGAAATACAGCCGGCAAAAAACAAAAAAGCGATGAATAACAGTATTTTTTTCATTTTTTCCTCCTTAACATGGTATTGCACTGTAAAATTTCAAATCATACCCTTTTCAGAGCTGTTCTTTACATTTACATCCCCGCGCGGCGCAGGAGATTTTCCGTAAATAAAGTCATCCAGGTAAATACCCAGGCGTCTGAATAAAAATGACCGTCGTATTCCGTAACGAACCGCGGCATGTAAAGAGTTATCGGCGTGCGCGAACGGACATACGGCAACACACCTGCCGCAATCCGTGCCGATGCTGCACCAAAAGGTGTAACAAGCTTTGGAATTGATTTGCCACCGCAATACCCCCTCTGTTTCTTTCATGTCATCAAATGGAATGGCATTGCTCGGACACGACCGGGCGCATTTTTTGCAATGACGGCAAAAATCGATCATTGATCGTTCTTGTTTTACGCTGTCGGTTATCAGAGGTAAATTGGTGGTAACAACGGCTATCCTCACCCTTGGGCCAAGATCGGGCGTCATCAATAATCCCATCCGGCCGATTTCCCCCAGACCGGCATCCCGGGCAACCAAAGGGCAGATTACCTGATACCTGGCATCGATATGGGCAGTGGCCGCATATCCGATAGAGCGAATAAATTGCGCCATCTGTATCGCGATTGCACCTGATTTCAGATATTGATTCGATGATTCCATCATCGCTTGCGGTTGCGGTGCGTAACGCATCATGTCATAATCCATTTCAACGGTCAGCGCTATGGCATATTGATGATCGAGCTCAATTTTTTCGCCATATCGCTCTCCACGTCCCCGGATGCTGTACAAATGATAATCCCGTAATCGCGTTATTCCAAGACGATGCGCACCCAGCTTTTTACCCCGGAATTTAATAAAGCGGGTAAACTCGCCGGCCTCCGCAGAAACAGCTTTAGAATCCGGCGTTCCCTCCGCCAAAGGATGTAATTGTTTCACTGCCTCGAAAGAAGCCCGGGAGGCTGCGAACATGAGCGGATCTGCGTAAAGAGCCTGCGGCGACACGAGTCCGGGTTTACTGCGAAAAAGATCATCCGGAGATCTGTTTTCAGGCTTGCGCTCATAGTAAGCTTTAAATCGTGCCGTACCGGGAACGAGTTCACGACGCGAAAACATGATATCGCGTTCATCAATACGCTGCTGCGCACCCGGGGTACCCGGCATCGGCATCCGGACAACGCTTTGGAACGGCATGAACAATGCAATCGCTGTAACAACAGGCATTGCAATCAATAGAGCAGAGAGAAAATCTTTTCCTGGAAAAGAACAAATCGAACACATAAAATATACAAATGCAACGACTGCACCTGTAATAAAAAATCGGTTGGCCGCGAGTTGCTCTTTTTCTCTCCGTGAAATGAGAAAAGCATAAAACGAAAGCAACAAAATCAGAGCGCCGATCATAAAAATTATATAATCAGAAATACCCACTTTTATCCATCTTTACCTTGGTTCAATCCGATATAAAACAGCATCCTGATGATGCAAATAGTTGTTCATAATCGTCCAATGACCCAACAGATTTACATGGCGGAAATAATCCGGCATGATGTTCTGCAAATAATCCAGTTGAGAAGGGTCTTCGAGGAATAGGTAACGCGGTTGTGTTCGGCTGATCAAAGCAGGCAGTCGCTGACGCCGAAGCATGATATCCACAGCCTGACACCTCAGTTCAAAAGCAGCGAGCAAACTGCTGTCACCACAAAGAACCGGGACACCCCCCTCCTCATCGTCGAGTTCTCTGTTCATCTCTGCCAGAGCCTTTGAAAGAGAAAAATTCAACGTGCTAAAATATACAACAATCTGGATACTCTGCACAAGAAAAACAAAAATCCCCAATAACAAAAGGGTTTTAAACGGGTTTTTACGCAGAACAAACAGAAACAGCAGAATCGGCACCAAACCCAAAACCGGCAAAAAACAGCTCAGATAGAGCTGATCGTATTCTAAAATACGGTAAACTCCAAATCCAATTTGACTCATCGTCAGAATAGCCACCGCCAGGAGAGCCGCTCGTGGAACCGATACAGACGTTTTCCCCGCTATGCGGTTGAAAAACAATCCATTCAGAGCAAGTATGGCAGGGAACAAAATTAATGAATATCGAGGTGGAGAATAAGCGAATAACCCAAGAAAGGCCATGCCGGACAAGAGCCATAAGGTGAAGAGCTTTTCAGACAAATCCAGATTATTTCGTCTAGTCCAGTTGTAAAGATTATAAAAAACGGCGACAATAGCCACAGTATAGAGCAACGGCATAAAAGCATAGAGTTTTAAATGAGCAAAAAAACGGCCATAATGTTTAATCAGTTGCAGCGGATCAGTCGTTATGCGCTCCAGACCGTAGAGAGACTGATAATAAATCCAGTCATCGACATAATAGCGGATATGAACAAACCAGACAAGGCCTGTGAGAAGAACAATCATAAACAGGGAAATTAAAACTGTCTTCTTAAATTGTGATTTATAATAAATCAGTGTGAAACAAAACAGGGGAAGCATAAAAAAGGCAGTTGATTTTACCAGGAGAGCGGCGAAAAAAGCAATCCAAAAAGCAGCCAACATCTCTTTACGGCGTGCACCTGAGCGGCAAAAGAGATATAAACAATAAAAGGCCAGTAAAAGCAAAAGCAATAAACAATTCTCGAGCAGTGCCAGTCGTTGATAGATCAGCAGAGGATAATTAAAAACACCCAGAACCAAAACAATCCATCCCGCAATTACCCGTTCCCGAACAAGTATAATAAACAGGATCAGCAAAGAAAACAGGCCCAACCCCACGGCACCATATCGAACCGTGGCCAGGCTGATGCCAAACCCTTTCAAGAGGGCATATTCATATATCATAAACACCGGTGAATTAACACCGTGATTGATATCGTCTTCTACATACCAGTGGCCGGTCAGGGCCCAGTGCAGGGCGTTATAACCATGTAGCCCTTCGTCGGCCAAAAAGACACCCGAGCGTGAAATATCAGCTGCCGGCGCATCTGCGTTGATGGCGACGCCGCGTAAAAGAACAAATAAAAAAAGGGCTGTCAAGATAATCAACCAAAAAGAAATGCTTTTTCGCGTCAATTAAATCCGATCCAAAATTTCTTTTAGTGAATCGGCAGCTGTTTTGAATAAATCGGGTGTGGTTTTTCCGTAATTCGCTTCAGCAACCGATAAATGCGGTTCCAGAGTCAAAAAGTTATCAAACCCATCGTGTATGGCCTCGGTGAGAATGGTTTCCACCGCTCCATCTCCTTTTCCGGGCGGTACCACTTCACCTGTGGTAATCATGGCATCTTTGATATGAAAATAGGAAATATAGGATTTTATTTTCAACCAGCAATCCTGATAGGGATGTTGATTACACTGGACAAAATTGGCAAAATCGAAAATACCGGTAAAAGAGTCTGATGGTATCTGTTCATAGAGTTCGAGGCAGCGATCACCGGTATCGCCATAGATATCTTTTTCGTTTTCATGCGCCAGCACGATATCGGTCTTTTCCGCTTCCGCCGTCATTTTGCCCAGCCAATCCAATACCTGAGACCGGTGCCGGGCGGGATCATCACCCTGGGGGATGTAAAACGAAAACATGCGGATATAAGGCGCATCTAAAATTGCGGCATAATCCAGAGCTTTTTTCAGGCCATCGAGCTGATCATTAAAATGACCATCCAGTGGGAATTTACCCAATGGAGAGCCGATCGCTGAAAACCCAATTCCTTCTTCATTTGCCTGTTTTTTGACTTGTCCGACTTGACTGCGACTCAAATCGAGAACGTTCTTGCCCGCTACGCTTCGCAATTCTATAAATCCGACATTGTTGGCTTTGAGATGTTTAATTTGTTCCTGCAGATCATCTGATATTTCATCGGCAAATGCGCTTAATTTCAAAATCACTCTCCTTTTTTCATCGACTTTTCTATTTTCGCCCACGTATCGCGAAGGGTAACGATACGGTTAAAAACCGGTTTTTCACTGCTGTATTCTTTATGATCCGGCACAAAATACCCCTTGCGCTCGAACTGAACCCGGTCAGACGTGTCAAGTTCTGCGAGCGCAGGTTCCAACTGACAATTTTCCAGTACCGCAACAGAGTCCGGATTCAGATAATCGTGAAAATCCTTGTCTTCTTCCATATCGTTCAAATCGGCAAGGGTGAAAAGCTGCTCATACAAGCGCACCGTCGCGTTTATTGCATGTTGTGCAGAAACCCAGTGCAATGTCCCTTTCACCCGACGCCGGTCGGGTGTAAAGCCACCGCGGCTCTCCGGGTCATAAGTACAATGCAGTTCGATAATATTACCCTCTTTATCTTTGATCACCTCTACGCAGGTTATATAGTATGCATAACGCAAACGCACCTCTTTGCCGGGTGATAAACGGAAAAACTTTTTCGGGGGGTCTTCCTTAAAATCATCTTTCTCGATATAGAGCACCCGTGAAAAGGGAACCTGACGCGTGCCCATGCTTTCATCTTCAGGGTTATTCACCGCTTCCAGCATCTCGACTTTGTCTTCGGGATAGTTGGTGATGACGACTTTGATCGGATCCAGAACTCCCATAAAACGGCGTGCGCGTTTGTTCAGGTCTTCACGAACACAATATTCCAGCAAAGCCAGATCAACCATGCTGTCGCGTTTGGCGACGCCGATCCGGTCGGAAAAATCACGGATGGATTCCGGGGTATAACCGCGCCGCCGCAAGCCGGAAACAGTGGGCATACGGGGATCATCCCAACCATCAACGATTTTTTCGTTGACCAGCTGCAGCAATTTGCGTTTGCTCATGAGGGTGTAGCTGAGATTAAGGCGTGCAAATTCGATCTGCTGCGGATGACAGGGAACCGACACCTGATCCAAAAACCAGTCGTATAACGGCCGGTGGTCTTCGAACTCCAGCGTACAGATAGAGTGAGTAATGCCTTCAATAGCATCAGAGATTCCATGGGCAAAATCATACATGGGATAAATCGACCATTTTTTACCGGTACGCGGATGAGGTGCTTTTGAAATCCGGTAAATGACGGGATCGCGCATATTGAGATTTGGGGACGCCATATCGATTCTGGCACGCAGAACGCACTCGCCCTCATCAAACTCGCCGTCACGCATGCGTTCAAAAAGATCAAGATTTTCCTCAACCGTACGGTTGCGGTAGGGAGACTCTTTTCCGGGTTCTTTTAACGTCCCCCGCATTTGCCGGATTTCCTCCTGTGTCGAATGTTCGACATAAGCTTTGCTCTTTTTAATCAGCTCGATTGCATATTGATACAGCTGATCAAAATAATCCGAGGCGTGATACTCGTGCTCTCCCCAATCGAATCCCAGCCATTTAACATCCCGTTTTATCGATTCGATATACTCCATTTCCTCTTTCATCGGATTGGTATCATCAAATCGCAAATGACATCGGCCATTATAGTCACGGGCAATGCCAAAATTCAAGCCGGCCGGACCTCCTGGAAGAAGAGAATTTTTCC
>CAZSOP010000257.1:0-6460 GCA_964608385.1 uncultured Cytophagia bacterium | reverse complement strand
GAGTGTAACGTCTTTAATGCATATCGATGCTGAGCTCACCGACACCGCAGGAGATGATCAGGTAGAGCGAGTCCTCACTTTTGGTATAATTTTTCGAATAAAAATATTTTCCCCTTTTGCGGAACCAATCCGGATAATCGATACTGGATAAAAAGAGAAACTTGGATACTTTGAGCTTGATACCGATATCGCTCGGCAGGACAAGATTCGTTTTACCCACATCCAGATCGATTCTTGCCATCGCCCGTTCGATACGCAGGCCGGTAAAATCCACCACCAGCTCCCCAACGCCACCGTTAATATCTGCCTGCTCAAAGCGGGCATTGCCCAGTTTCTGCAGGGTCATCTCCCCCATGCGTACCGACACATCGAACAATTCCATGCGGCTGCGATTGGGTTCGTCAAACCCAACCGTCACTTCACCGGCCCAGTTGTCGAGTTGAAAATTCCTGATATTAAGATCGCCCAGCTCAAAATCAATTTCACCCGCCTTGACATCGGCGTAGAGATGCACTTTCTTGTCCCTGGGCAATCCCAGATAGACGCTGGCATAATCTCCGTCTGAATTGTTCTTGAAAAAGGAAATATTTTCTATATCCACCTCGATGCAGAGTTCACTGCGCTCCTCATCGAATCGCACATTCGCCTCACACCGCTCTTTTGCATAGCTGACGCGAAAATAGCAGGCGGCTTTATAATCGCCTTTTTTCACCACGACGGTAGCGCCATCGATCTTGATCCTGACTGTGATATCATCCCGATCGATATCGATCCGGTCCTCTAATACGACAAGATCCTCAAAAGCCTGACCCGGCGACCAAATTATCAGTAAAAGCGCAATAAAAGATAAAACGGATTTCATTTCAATTTCTCCATATTAAAAACGATAACACTGTTCTATATACGGGAAATTGACAAAAAAGTTTACAAAAAAATCAGGACTAGAAAGATTGATTCAGGCGAAAGGTAATGACAAAATCCACGCCGTCATAATCGGTTCTTCTGGCGAAATTAATCCGCCAGTCGTCGTCTTCGCCCGCAAGCGCAAATCCGATATTGTGGTTTAATTACACAGGTGATTTTTCAAGCTCGGCGAGCAATGCCTGCATATCATCGGGAATATCCGACTCGAAAGAAACCCATTGTTTCGTTATGGGGTGTTCGAACGCCAGGGTCCTGGCGTGAAGCATTTGACGTTTAAACGTTTTGAAAAGGCGGACAAAAAAAATGGTGCGGTCATGGTTCAGTCCGCTGACCTGTTTTCCTTTTCCGCCGTAGGTCGAATCGCCAAAAACCGGATGTCCGATTGAATTCATATGCACGCGTATCTGATGCGTACGGCCGGTCTCCAGTTGCAGCTGAATAAAACTGGTCAGAACAAAGCGTTTGAGAACCGTATAATGGGTGACCGCCCGTTTCCCTTCCTGATGAATGGCCATGCGGGTTCGTTCCTTGTGGTGCCGGGCCAGCGGTGCCTCCACGGTTCCCTTGTCCGTTTTGGGATTTCCCCAGACGATGGCGCAATATTGTCGTTCCATTTTTCGCTTTGACAGTTGACGTGCCAGGCCGACATGGGTCACATTATCCTTGGCCACAACCAACAACCCGGTCGTATCCTTATCGAGGCGATGCACCAGCCCCGGACGCACGTCGCCGCTAACGCTCGACAGGCGTTCGCAATGGGCAAGAAGAGCATTGACCAGGGTGCCGCTGTAATTGCCAAACGCCGGGTGTACGATCATGCCGGCCGGTTTATTGACCACCAGCAGATGCTGATCTTCATAGACGATATCCAGAGCAATATCTTCGGGTTCCAGGGTTTGTTTGGGCGGTTCCGGAAAATGAATGCGTATTTCTTCTCCGGTTTTTACCAAATGGTTGGCTTTGACCGCTTTCCCCGAAATGGTTACCCGGTCGTCATCGATAATTTTTTTCAACCTGGAACGGGTAACGGATGGCAGCTGTCCTGCCAAAAACTTGTCGATGCGTTCATCGGCCTTGTTCGCATCAACAGTAATGTATAATATTTGATTATTCATTCTTATGATTTCAATCGATTCAATCTTAACAACCAATCGGTTCCGCCTTGAATTAACTTCATTGGCTTATTCCATCCGGAATCCGGTCTAAAAATACAACTTGAAATTTCTATCCTCTTCCTAACAACCGAAAATTATTCGGATTGCATATATTCTGCTATAAATGTTTTAATTTTCCCGCTGTCGGTCTGAGCCTCGACATCGGTGTCTTTGTAAACCACTTTATTCTGATCGACCACAAATGTCCAGCGCCCAAAGGTGTAGCTGCGTTCCAATACGACCTCCTTCCCGTCAATTTCTTTTACAAATACACCACCCTTGCGTTTTGCTACCCCAAACAGAGAGGCGATAACGCCGTTCACATCCGACAACAGGGTATAATTCAGATGATTGACTTTTTTAAAATTAAGACGATTTTAACCGATCCAGGCGCAAACGCTGCCGCTCATCGAAAAGATAGCGGCAGGCAGCCCAAACCGCAACCATGGTGCCGAAACCGGTACCGGCGGATATGAGAAACAAAATGAGGATTTGATATTTGACCGCCTCTGCCGGCGGACTGCCGGCCAGGATTTGGCCCGTCATCATGCCCGGCAGGCTCACCAGTCCGGCGATGGCCATCGAGTTGATGATCGGGATCATGCCGCTGCGTATACTATGCCGGCGAATCGTCTCAATCGCCTGTTTCCAGGTATGTCCCATCATCAGGCGCCCTTCGATCACGGTGCGCTGTTCCCAGGCATTGGTGGTTAACCGATCCAGCCCCAGGGCGATGCCGTTCATCGTGTTGCCGAGCATCATTCCCAGCAAGGGAATAGAGTATTGCGGCTCGTACCAGGGTTTATTTTCAATAATAAACAAAAGCGCAATAAGGGTCAGGCTAAAAGAGGAAACAAACATCGACAGCGCTCCCAAACCAAATCCCCAAAATCCGGAAAACCGCTTTGCCTGGCGCTGCATCACCTCCCGGGAAGCGGCGATGAGCATGATCAGGGAAATAAGGAGCAGCCAGCCAAAATGGATATTGGCAAAGATAAATTTGAGCACCAGACCGACAGCCAACAGCTGCACAACCGTGCGTGCCGCTGCAATGATGATCTGTTTGAAAATCCCGAGCTGTAAAAAAAGGGACAGAACGGCCATGGCGATGACAAAAACAGAGGCCAAAATAAGATCGATTTCAGTCAGATGAATAAATTTCATATCAGGTTGACTTTTGCCTATGTTTTTTCAGGTAATATTTTTTGATCCTGAATCACAAATATGCGCGATGCAATATCTCTTAGCTGCTCGATGGTATGGCTGACCCAGATAACAGGAATATGATGTTGTATATGATAAGCGCTTACCAGGTCGATCACATTTTTTGTGTTTCCGGAATCGATGTTGGCTGTGGGTTCATCCAGCAAAAGCGCACTCGGTTCTATACCCAGCACCCGTAAAAGCGCCAGACGTTGTTTTTCTCCGCTGGACAGCCGCTCGGTTTGCCAGTCGAGAACATCCCTGTCGAATCCGAGCTTGTTGAACCATTCTTCGTTCACCTGCTCAAAATGCTGACCAACCCTGTCGAACCACCAGATGCTCTCGGTTGGCAAAAAAACGACTTTTTTGCGCCATTTCGGAGGCGGAAAATCAGCCTGTTCATCTCCGTTTAAAAAGACCTTTCCACCATGTGGGTCAAGATCTGCAAGGGCGCGCAAAAACAGCGTTTTGCCCGAACCGGATGCACCCGCCAGACCGGCAATCTCTTCCCCGACTTGCAGGGAAACCGGCTCCAGGTTATAATAGTCCAGTCGTTCAACTCTGAGTGTATTCATCGGATACGCAACCCTGGGAAATTCATGTACATCATGGTACTGTTTTGATGATAATGTTTTTAAATGATATCAATCCACTTTGGCAATATAGCTACCGCATCGAAATCGAATATCCTCAAAAGATTCTGCCATAGTCCGGGGTTCGATCAATGTATTGCGCAAGAGCGAGACGGACGCCGGCACCGTTGCCTTTTTACCGACGATGGTCAATCCGGAATACAAATGGTCGGGATATTTTTCGTTAGGACGTTCCACCTTACCATTGCCGAGTGAACAGCCGGCGCCGAACACCGTTTGCTTGTCTGCAATAACCCCGAACAGCGACGCATTTTTTTCGATCAAAGAGTCATGCATAATCACGGAATCCACCACCGAAGCCCCTTTTTCAACACGTACGCCGGGAGAAAGAATAGAGTTTATGACTTTTCCCTCGATATAACAACCACAGGAAATCAGAGCATTCCTGACGTTGGCAAAGCGGCAAATCTTGAACGGTGGGCGGTCCCCGATCAATCCTTCTTCTTCCACATTCGTGCGCACCTTCCACGTGTTCAACTCCAGGCCGGAATCGGTTCTCAGCACATCCATATTGCTCTTCCAATAGGCCCTTAACGTACCGACATCGGCCCAATAGCCGTCAAACAGATAAGCGTACACCTCCCTGGTTTTCAAGGCTTCCGGAATGATGTTTTTGCCGAAATCATGACCCGAAGATTTTGCCAAAGCGGATTTTAGAAATGGATAATCAACGACATAAACGCCCATCGAGGCCAGGTTGGTTTTTGCGTCCTTTGGTTTCTCCTGCCATTCGACAATACGGTTATCATCATCGAGAATGGCCAGCCCAAACTGATGCGTCTCTTCCCGGGGAACCCGCATCATGGCGATCGTCAATGCTGCTCCCTGTTTTTGATGAAATTCTATCATCGGTGCATAATTCATGTTGTAGATATGGTCACCTGACAGGATAACGATCTGTTCCGCATCATATCGCTCTGCAAAACTTAAATTTTGCCGCACGGCATCGGCTGTGCCGCGATACCAGTCATTGTCATTAATGCCGGTGGAAGGAGGCAATATTTTTATAGCCCGTTTCCTTCCGATCATATCCCAGGCCTCTCCGCTTGCAATGTGTTGCATAAGAGAATAGGGGCGGTATTGGGTAAGAATACCGATTATGGAAATATCGGATCGCATAGCGTTGGTTAAGGTAAAATCGATAATTCGGTAAGAGCCGCCAAACGGAACCGCCGGCTTTGCACGCATCCAGCCTAAAATGTTCAACCGACTTCCCATACCGCCTGCCAACAAAAATGCAACCGTTTTTCTCATCGTTTGCCCTTCCGTTTATAGTTTTTCCACAATTTTTTCATTTTTAAGGTCCGGATAGATCATATAGCCCGGCTCGATCCTGGCGCCGGCGGGTATCTTTGTCTCCCGCGCCACAACGCTGATCTCCTGCTCGTTTTCCAGGTCTAAATCTTTATCACCAATACGGGCACTTTTGCCGACCTGAACATTTATATCGGTAATGGTTTTGTCCAGTCGCGCGTCATCGCCGACAAGGGTGTTGAACATCAGGATCGAATTCTTGACAACAGCATTTTTGTGCACCTGCACGCCCGGGAAAATCACGGAATTTTCAACCACACCCTCTACAACACATCCATTATGCACCATTGAAGCGGTGACCTCTGCACTGTTGCCGATTCGGGTCGGAGCGAGATCGTGGATGCCCTGATTCATCCAATTGGTGCGTACCTGCCACTTTCCCGGATCGATAGCCGAAGGATGCTCCAGCAACTGCATATTGGCGCGCCAATATTCTCCTATCGTTCTCGTATAAGCCCAATATCCCATAAACTTGTAACCACAAACCCGTATTTGTTGTAGCAGAGACGGGAATATATCACGTCCAAAATGTTCGCGGGCCGGAAAACTATTTAAATTATGCAAGAGCTCGATCAACACATCATAAGAGAAAAGATAAGCCGTCATCGACACCCAGTCCGAAATCGGTGCAGAGGGTTTCTCGGCATACCGGATCAGGCGGCCGCCCTCTTCATCATCATCTGCGATCACACCCTGGCCGAACCGGCTCATTCCCCGGTTCGGACTCTGGACAAATGAAATGGTCAGATCCGCGGACAGGCGTTGATGAAAACCTATGAGCTGCTGGTAATCCATCTTGTAGACATGATCGCCGGAGAGGATTAAAATATAGTCCGCCCGGTTTTGATACAAATATTCAAGATTTTGATATACCGCATCAGCTGTTCCTTTATACCAATCCGAGCTTTTGGCTCCCTTCATCGGCGGCAAAAACGTAATGCCTCTTTGGCTGCCATACATATCCCAGGAAGCGCCCGAGCCGATATGATGAATCAGTGAATCCGAGCGGTACTGGGAAAGAATTCCCACGCGCTCGATATCAGAATGCATGAGATTGCTGAGGGGAAAATCGATAATCCTGTACAGCCCACCAAAAGGTACAGCGGATTTGGGTCTCTGCAGCGTCAATACACCGAGCTCATCGACACGGCCTCCGGCGAGAATCAATGCGTTGCATGTAATCATAGAATACCTTTCTCAACCAAATTGCAA
>CAZSOP010000256.1:0-6466 GCA_964608385.1 uncultured Cytophagia bacterium | reverse complement strand
CCGGCAAATCGAGAATTGCACCGCTATTTGCTGCATGAATATAGGGGAATTCCATGCCTGCATCCCGGCATTGTTGCAAAACGTG
Source organism: uncultured Cytophagia bacterium (assembly GCA_964608385.1). Lineage (GTDB taxonomy): Bacteria > Zhuqueibacterota > Zhuqueibacteria > Residuimicrobiales > Oceaniaggregativiventaceae > Oceaniaggregativivens_A. The sequence continues at coordinate 6,381 of CAZSOP010000256.1, read as the reverse complement.
CTTAAAGCGTTCCAGTTGTAAATGTGCATATTTTTTATCCGCTTCATCTGAGGTGGCAAAATGGGTATACAGGCCTTTAATAATGATGTTTGTAGCGGAGTTGCATTGTTTAATGAACGGCAAAGCCCCTTTCCAGGGTACGCCGAGCCGTCCCATACCGGTATCTACTTTGATATGAACAGCTATAGTTTTATCCAATGCAGCTATATGATTCAGATGAGAGGGCTCAAATACCGTCGCATCCAGATGATGAGCAACATATTCTTTTTCATTTTCCTGAATGCCGCCGAAGACGAGGATGGGAACCTTGACGCCGTTTTTACGCAAGTCTATTGCTTCCTGAAGCCGAGCAACACCCAGATATTTAACGCCGGCATCAATAACGGTTTTACTAACCTGAACGGCTCCATGTCCATATGCATTCGCTTTGACTACAGCCATTACATCGGCAGGGTCAACTTTTATCTGGATTTGTTTAATATTATGCTCTATCGCCGATAGATCAATTTCCGCAACTGCAGGTTTCATAATTTGTGATTTTTATTTCTTTTCAGCCTTTTGAATGAGATATGCATGGATAAATTCGTCCAGTTCACCATCCATAACTCGGTTTATATTGCTGGTTTCGACATTGGTTCTATGATCTTTAACCATATTATAGGGATGGAATACGTAGGAGCGAATCTGACTACCCCATGCGATTTCTTTTTTAGAGTTTTCCAATTTGTTGCGTTTAGACTCTTCTTCTTCCAGTTTTAACTGGTAAAGTTTTGACATCAAGATTTTCATTGCCGCTTCCCGATTCCGGTGTTGCGAGCGTTCATTCTGACACTGAACCACAATTCCCGTGGGATTATGTGTGATTCGTACCGCAGAGCTGGTTTTGTTTACATGTTGACCTCCGGCACCGCTTGCCCGGTAAGTGTCGATTCGCAGTTCTTTTTCTTCAATATCGATTTCTATATTTTCATTGACTTCGGGATAAACGAAGATCGATGCGAATGATGTATGCCGCCTTTTATTGGCATCAAATGGTGAGATCCTGACAAGGCGGTGAACGCCGGCTTCGGCTTTGAGATAACCATACGCATAGGGTCCTGTCACTTCAATGGTTACACTTTTTATGCCTGCTTCATCTCCGGCCTGAAAATCCAGAGTTTCCTGGTTGAATCCCTTTCTTTCGATATACCTCAGGTACATTCGCATAAGCATCTGGGCCCAATCCTGGGACTCGGTTCCTCCGGCTCCCGGATGGATGGTCAAAATGGCATTGGTATTATCTTCCGGGTTGCCGAGCATTTTTTGAAATTCCAGATCAGACAGTTTCTTTGCCAACATTTCGGCTTCTTCGAGCAGCTCGGCACCGATTTTTGTGTCGCTTTCATCTGCAGCCAATATAGTCAACTCTTCGAGAGATTGCAGCGATTCAGCCAGATCCGACCATTTGTCACTCCATTCTCTGCGACTGCTAATCTCTTTCATTATTTTTTGGGCGGTCTCATTATTATCCCAAAAACCTGAAACCCGGGTTTTCTTCTCCAGTTCCGCTATTTCTTTTTCTTTTTTCTCAATGTCAAAGATACCTCCTTAGGCTGGCGATTCTTTCTTTAAAGGAGGTGATTTTTTCCTCAAGTTCTTCAAACATAGACTTGACCTTTATGAATAGAGTCCACGAAAAATGGATTTGCACGATTTTTTCTCAAAGCGTTTTCGGAGAATTTGATGTAAACAAGAGTGTTCATTCATCCGCAAGCAGCGCTCAAAACAGATTTTAATATACAATTTATTACTATAATAAGCAAGAAATTGAAATATCGCCGGCAGGGCGTCCTTTTCGATGAAAAAGACCTTTGAGTATAGGATAAAAATGATTATAATAAAATACGGTTGTTGAAAGGGCGATTAATACCGGAGCGGCAGGGAGCATTGTCGTTGATTATCGCTTCCCCTGCGCGCCGGATGTATTAAAGATGAATGTTGTACAAAGGGAAACGAAAATGTTGGAAACCCTGGTCATAATACTGGGATTTATTATTTCCATCATTGGATTATTGGGTTGTATCCTTCCCGTCATTCCCGGACCCCCGTTGAGTTATCTTGCCCTGATCTTGCTGGCAATTGTTAAAGATTGGCAACCCTATTCTGCGAGGGTACTCTGGATTTTAGCGTTTCTCACCCTTTTTGTTACCGTTCTTGATTATGTCGTCCCTGCAGCCGGGGCAAAAAAGTATGGTGCTTCCCGGTTGGGGGTGTTGGGTTCGATTGTCGGTATGCTTTTGGGGCTTTTCTTTTTTCCTCCATGGGGAATGATTTTCGGCGCATTTATAGGAGCAATTTTAGGCGAAGTTATTGCCGGCAAGACCAGCGACCACGCATTCCGAGCAGGCTGGGGTGTTTTTGTCGGAAACATGGTAGGTATATTGGCCAAAACAGCTGCATCGCTGGTCATGCTGTTTTACTTTATAAAGGGGATTTTTTATTGAATCTTTTTTATTGAAAAAGTATCGAATAATATATAACTTGGACATGTATGAAAATTACGAGGATTTATAATGGCAAAAGAGATTGAGTTGACGGACGCTAATTTTGATGATGAGGTGCTGAAGAGCGATTTGGTTGTTCTGGTTGACTTTTGGGCTGTCTGGTGTGGCCCGTGTAAAATGATAGCGCCAATTGTTGAAGAACTGGCTGATGAGCATGATGATAAGCTCAAGGTGGGCAAAGTAGATGTGGATAATAATCGTGAAATTGCTATGAAATACGGTATACGTAGCATTCCGACATTGATGATTTTTAAAGATGGGCAGGTGGTGGAACAAATCATCGGTGCTGTTTCCAAGGCTCATTTGGAAGACAAGCTGGAACCACACTTTGAATCATAACAATAAGTGTAATGATAGAGGATTTCAGAAAATATGAAAAATGCCCATGCGGTTGTCATGGCAGGTGGTGCTGGTACCCGGTTTTGGCCAAAAAGCAGAGAATCGATACCAAAACAATTTCTTAGCTTGCTCGGATCACAAACGCTATTGCAATCTGCTTTTGAACGGGTGCAGCAATTTATACCAAAGAATCAAACCTGGATTGTATCGACAAAAGACCACCAAGCCCTCCTGGCCGAACAGATAAAATCGCTATCAGAACGTCACTTTATTCTCGAACCGTTCGGAAAAAACACTGCTCCCTGTATAGCCTTGGCCTCGCTTATTGTTCATCAGCATGATCCGGATTCTGTTCTCATCGTGCTACCTGCCGATCATATCATCACCTACGAGAAGCGCTTTATCAATATATGCAAAAAGGCGGTTTCACTGGTAGAAGCGCATCCGGATGCTTTGGTTACCATTGGAATCGAACCTTCCTATCCAGCAACCGGATATGGGTATATCCAGTTGGGAAAGAAAGTTCCCAATTTTGGCGACTCCTATAAGGTAAAAACCTTTGCTGAAAAGCCGGATTTGGAGGTCGCACAAAAATTTTATCTCAGTGACGAGTTTTTATGGAACAGTGGAATCTTTGTCTGGCGCACTCGAACGATTTTAAATTATTTTGAAGAGCTCATGCCGGATCTATACGATGGTTTGATGGAGATCAAGACGGCACTGGACAAGAAAAATTATGATAAAGTACTGGAACGGGTTTACCGACAAACCAGAAGTGAGTCGATTGACTATGGAATTATGGAAAAGGCCGGTAATGTCATGGTTGTTAAAGGGGGGTTTGGCTGGAGTGATGTCGGGAGCTGGGACGAAGTTTACAAAATATCTTCAAAGGACAGTAACGGCAATGTTTTTAAGGGGGATATTATTGCCAAGGATGTATCGAATACGTATGCAGAGGCCTCTGACCGCATGATAGCTCTTGTTGGCGTGAAACAGCTGGTTGTTGTTGATATGAATGATGTGATTTTGATTTGCGAACGTGATCAGGCACAGGATGTCAAATGGATAGTCGAAAAACTAAAACGGCAAAAAAGAAATCAGTTGCTCTAGTCAAGGATTTAACCAATGACGATTTGTTAAAGGCATTGGAAACCATTGCCAGGGCCATAGAGGTACAAGTGCGTTTTGAGAAAGGTGATTTCAAGAGCGGATATTGCACCATTGAGAAGCAGAACCTGGTCGTTATCCAAAAAAGGGATGCTCTGGACAAGCAATTATGCGTGCTGGCCGGCTTTCTCGGTACATTTGATCTCAGTCAATTATATATTGCGCCTGCCCTTAAGGAATTTATTGAACAGTGTCATAAAGAGTATGCAGAGCAGGTAGGGTATAAGGAGGAATAGAAATGGAAACACGTGAATTGGCTTTTTATTTTGATGAGAATCTCTTCATTCCGGACATGAAAGCACGCAACAAAGAGGAATCATTGCAGGAATTGTCGGAACTCATTGCTTCTCAAAGGTATATTCGCAATCCCGGATTGATCCTGGATATGTTGCATCAAAGGGAAACACTTGGCAGTACGGGCATTGGCAAGGGAGTGGCGATTCCACATGGCCGGACGGTTGCCGCATCAGATGTTGTTATCGCTTTCGGCAAAAGCGAGAAGGGAATTGATTTTAATTCGATAGATAACAAACCGGCGCATCTCTTTTTCATGGTTATTGCTCCTTTTCACGACGAAAAAAATATTTATTTACCGATTCTTGGTTCTCTTGTGACTTTTCTGAATCAAAAAATGAACAGGGAACGTATATCTCAGGTGACCTCTTTTGATGAATTTATATCTATCATCCGTGGAGAATAAGATGTCAAAAAATGAACTGGAAAAATTAGTTTCGTTACAGGATCTGGATTTAATGATTGAGGAAGCGAAAGAAGTGGAAAAGCTGGGTTTTAATATGACCGGCTATGATGAATTGATTAAGGCAAGGGAGAAACTGGCACAGGATATTCCCAAACCCTTATTGGCGCGATATGAACGATTGCGGGCAAAATTGAAACGCGCCGTGGTACCTGTCAAGGATGATATTTGTCTGGGCTGTTTCCTCAGACAACCCACCTCTCGCGGCGCCCGAGGCCGGGAAGAGAGTTTGATTTATACCTGTGAAAGTTGCGGCCGGATATTATATTGGTTGGATTAACCAATGTATGGTTATTTATTGCGGTTGGCCCCCTGCTGTTCCGCTATTTCTATTTTGTTCTGTGCTGCCGGGCCTGTTAAATAAGGCCCATACCTTTTCCCACCTTTTCAAAAACATCCAGTACAAAATCGAGTTCTTTGTCGGTATGGGTGGCCATATAGCTTGTCCTGAGGAGAGAGTTTCCGGGCGGAACGGCCGGGCTGATTACCGGGTTGACAAAAATACCATTGTCGTAAAGAGATCGCCAGAAATAAAACGTCTCGTCATCGCTTCCAATAATAATCGGTATAATGGGCGTTTGACTATTGCCGGTGTTAAAACCGAGCTCCTGGAACCCCTTTTTCATCTTTTTGACGTTTTGCCATAATTTTTCCCGGCGCTCTGGCTCATTTTGCAAAATTTTCACTGCTTCGATTACTGTTGCGACCGCAGCCGGAGGCGGACTTGCTGAAAAGATAAGCGCCCTTGAAGTATGTTTTATATAATGTACAATATCTTCATCGCCGGCGATAAATCCACCAATCGAGGCAAATGATTTGCTAAAGGTCCCCATGACCAAATCGACATCGTCTTCCATTTGGAAATGCTCTGCCGTTCCTCTTCCATTATCACCCAATATACCAACCGAATGGGCATCATCAATCATGACCCTGGCCTTGTGCTTCTTGGCAACTTTGATGAGTGCCGGCAGATCAACTATATCGCCGCCCATGCTGAAAACGCCGTCGCTAACGATGAGAATGCCCTGGTTATCCTTTTTGTTTCGGGAGATGATGTTATCCAAATCCTGCATGTCATTGTGCCGATACTTGTACGCCTTGCCGAATCCTAGCCGGATTCCATCTACGATGCTGGCATGATTTTCATTGTCACCGACGACCATATCGTTACGTCCGACAACAGTCGAAATTGTGCCTTGATTGGTCTGGAAACCGGTTGAGAAAACCAGGACAGCCTCAACCTGCATAAACTCTGCCAGTTTTACTTCCAGCTCTTCATGTAAGGCCAGTGTTCCGTTTAAAAAGCGTGAACCTGTGCATCCGCTGCCAAAATCTTCAATGGCCTTGATAGCGGCTTTCTTGACTCTCTCATCTTGTGTCAGGCCCAAATAATTATTTGAACCGATCATCACCTTTTTTTCTCCATCAATAATCACTTCAGTGTCAGCACCGGATTCAATGGCTTTAAAATATGGGTAATAACCCTCTTTTACTGCTTTTCGGGCTCTTTCGGCTGTTCCATGGATACATTTGTCAAAAAGGTCTGCCAATTTTTACCTCCTTATAAAGGCTGTA
>CAZSOP010000255.1:5647-6483 GCA_964608385.1 uncultured Cytophagia bacterium | reverse complement strand
GCGGTATCGCCAATAATAAACGACTTGCCGTTTTGAACGCTGCGGGAATTGTTGCGTAGATAATAAACAGCCTTTTTGGGATCGAGCTCAACGTCGGGCTTGAGGTCAAGACGCTGCAGTTCCTCTATGAAACGCTGCCAATACGCACCGATGCTTTTACCTCTGTCCTTGATTTTGTGCAAATAACCGCCAATACCGACATTGACATATCCCCCCTCTTTGGGCACATACCAGGCATACCCGGGTAATTTATCGATAAAAAACCAGAGATGACAGTCGCTATCTTTGATTTCGCAAGCAACCTCCTGTTCCAGGGTTGCAATCAGCTTGTTGCCCGGTCGCGGATGTCTCTTTGTGAAAAAGGTTTGATAATTTTTATAACCGACGTGTTCGAGAATACCGATCGATACCACGGCATCATATTCGCCCTCGACATCGCAATAATCGGCCAACTTGATCTCCACAGGTAATCCTTTGCACAATTCGCGCGCCAGAATGATCAAGCGATTTGCTATGCGACGTTGTCATTTCGGCATATAAATTAAAAATAAGAACAATTGAGCAAGTGATCAAGTGTGTTTGCAACTTTATTTCAATTTTAACTCTTTTATTTTTAAGAATAAAATCATATATTAATATCTGCTGATAAAGCTAAAATTCCGGCATATAGATTTTTCGAACTTTATTTTTATGACCGCAAACCTCGGAATCACAGAAAGCCAGGTCTGTATATCTTAAAATCTGCATGTTAATAACTATTTTTAATTATTATTTTTTATGCTTTTCTCTGCGGTTCTCGGCGTTCTCTGCGGTTGTTCAGGAATCCATACACTGAG
>CAZSOP010000255.1:0-5547 GCA_964608385.1 uncultured Cytophagia bacterium | reverse complement strand
GTATTAAAACAGACAACAAGATGACTCATTTTTTCTCTGCGGTTCTCGGCGTTCTCTGCGGTTGTTCAGGAATCCATACACTGAGTACGAATCGAATCAAACCGCCGAGCACACAGAGGGACGCAGAGAAAAAGAACAGATGTGATTTTTGATGGTTGAGAACGTTTATGATTTTTTTGGTTCTTTTCAGAAAAATAATCTGAGCTGTTAAAATTGTATTAAAACAGACAACAAGATGACTCATTTTTTCTCTGCGGTTCTCGGCGTTCTGCGGTCATTTAACACATCTCCCTGGCAAAAATCATATTAATCCACCCTAAACAACGAGGAACACCATGAAAAAACAAATCTCATCGCTGCTTTTTTTCATTTTGCTCTTTGCGGGGCTATCGACAGCAGCAGAACCCATTGTTTATTTAACCACCCTGTCGACCAGCCACACTCATACCGGCATGAGGCATACGCAATCCGGACTCTTTTATCAGTCCGTCGGCGACACCTCATGGAATCTGTTGGGACGGCCCAACAACCGCGTTTATGATGTCGATATTTACAAACCCTCTAAAGGTAAAATCATTGCCCTGGCCACCCATACCGGTGTACAGCAATCTCGGGACAGCGGCAAAACCTGGAAGGTCACCAGCGACTGGCGCATGACCGAAGTCAATTGTATCCGCATTCATCCGGACAATCCGGATATCATCTACGCCTCCACTCCCTACGGCTTTTATAAAACCCTGAATAACGGCAAGACCTGGATACAGTACAACCAGGGGCTGGACAATGTCGATGCCACCTATGTCAGCCGTATCGTTCTCGATAAAAAATCGGACAACTCGATCTTTATCTCCACCGAAGACGGCGTTTATCACAGTACGAATGACGGCATCACCTGGAAACGCACCGGACTCAACGTGCGCAACATACGCACCATCGTGCAACACCCGAAAGAGCCGGATATCCTGATGGTTGGAACCGAAGAAAACGGCCTCTATGTCTCTCTCGATCACGGCAAACACTGGCAACGTCGCGATACCGGGTTGCTGCAGGACACCATTTACGGTATTACCTTTGATCCCTCGCATCCGGATACGGTCTATGCCGGCGGGTTTCAAACCGGAGTCTATAAATCCGTAAACGGCGGCAAGATATGGAAACAGTATTTTAACGGACTGACCGATCTCGATATTCACGCTATCGCCGTCGATCCCACCGACAGCAATATGCTCTATGCCGGATCGGTCGAAAGCGGTGTCTACCGCTCTACCGACGGTGGTGAAACCTGGAATTTTGCCGGCATCAAAGGCGGTTATGTCTGGTCGGTTTATATCTACACCTGGGAGGACGAGAAATGAAACAATTGATGATGATTATGTTTATTATTGCCATACTTCCGGCTTTTGTGTTATCCCAATTGCTGAGCCCGAAAGCCTATCAAAAGGAATTCGACAAACGCTTTGACTGGTATGTCGCCCATTACGACACCTCAACGAGAGCCAGCTTTAATGTCGCTGCAGCGCGCTATTACAGCAACAACAACACCGAGCTGGCGGATTCGCTGGTGCTTGAGGAGCTCAAAGAACCCAGCGGCGCTATGTTCTGGATGTTTCCCTGTATCGGCACCTATATCGTCGGCAAGGACAAAATGTCCGACGCCACCAAAGAGGCGTTTCGCCATGCCTGGAAAACCTATGCCCCCACTCGCGGCGATACCGAAAACCACTGGGCCATGTACTATGCCTCTCTTTTTCTCGCCACCGAACAGTGGCCGGGCCTGCCCGGTTCGGAATGGTACAACGGCCGTAGCTCGGACGAAAACCGTATCGAAAGCAAAGAGTACCTGTTTTCATGGGCCGAGTTGACCACAAGTAAAGGACAAGGCGAATTCGACTCTCCCGATTACCTGGCCGAATATATGATCGCCGCCACTCTGCTGAGCGGATTTGCACAGGATGCGAAGGTCAAAAAACTCGGCACCATGCTGGCCGATTACTTTATGGCCGACTTTGCCGCTGAGCATCTGCAGCAACAGTATGGCGGCGGCCACAGCCGCATCTATGAACGCAATCTGATGAACTATCGCTCCTCTACTTCAAGTCCGTTTGCCTATTTTTACTTTCTCGCCGGCGAACCCGTCAGAAGCGGCTGGATCATGTATCCGCTCTTTTCCGGCTATCAGCTGCCGCATATTATCTATAAAATTGCCAACGACCGCAGTGAATCCTATTTGCACAAAGAGCGTAAACGCGTACGGCACAACATTCGTTTTGGCCCGGAAATCAATCCGCCGGTTTACAAGACCACCTATATGACGAATAAATATGTACTCGGCTCCCTGCACGGCTCCCTGTTACAGCCGATCCAGCAACAAACCTGGGTCGTGCGTTATTTGCACGGGCAGCCTCTTTCCATGATATTCGGACTGCATCCCTACTGGTCCATTCGCGAAATCGGTACTTTTTTTCCGGAAGAGATCAAAACCTCCATGGCCGGTATCACCGCCTCCAAGACCACCTATAACAATCCGGACAAATGGACCGGCGGTTCCTATTATGAATATACCTTTCAACACAAAAACACCCTGCTGGTGCTCTATGACATTCCGGTCGGCACCACCTCCAATCACATCGACGGATTCTTTCCCGCCAACCTGCAGCAACGCATCGTCGATGACAGCGGCTGGATCATGTGCAAAGCCGGCGACACCTATGTCGGCTGGTATCCACTGCAGCCGGGTCAATGGATTCCGGAATACATGCTGGCTAAACAGGTCTGGAACCAGGCCACAGGTACACAGGAAAAAAGCAAAGAGGCAAAATTGCGCAATTACCGCTTTCGCAGCTGGGCATTGCAGAACGGCTATGTCATCGAGGTGAGGAATCAGGAAGAAATCGGTTCTTTCGAAACCTTTGCGCAGGCGCTGAAGAAACAGATTCCAAAAGCGGTTTTGGAGCCCGGTAATGTGTCGGTGAGCTATGTCAATCTGAACGGCGACGAGCTCGACTTTACATACCCCGATCAGCGTCGCCTCAACGGCGAATGCGTCGATCTGAGCAAAACTCCTCTGTTTCAGGGGCCCTATCTCAACGCCGAGGTGGACAGCAAACGACTGTACATCACCTACAAAGACGAATCGCTCTATCTCGATTTTGAGAGGTTGCTGAGGATAGAAAAGTAACAGAGAACAGAAACCAGAGGTCAGCGATCAGAGACGAGACCTAAGGCAAAGCCCCTTTAGGGGCGATATGTTTATAGAAAACGAAAACATGCATGGACTAGCGTCCCTTTAGGGACGCAATTGTCAATGCAACGACTCATTCTCGCATCAAGCCGCAAAGCTTGCCAGTGAGGATCTTTGTGGCTCTGCGGCTTTGTGCGAGATACCTATCTTTGCGACAAATCACCCTCTTCCCCATACTCAAACCACAATAGCTCCGGCCGTGTTCCACCCACCAATTGCCGGCTCTCCTCCAGCGCATTGCTGCTGAAAAAAACAATCATCCCCAACCGTAATTCTTCATAGCTGAAAAATTTATCAATGGCCTGATCACAGGCGTTCTCTACCGCTTTTGCAAAGGTATCCCCCTCGATCCAGTTGCGCAAAAAATAGATGGGCGAAAAAACCGTTAAAGAATTGGTGCCCACGGCTCCACTCACTGCCCTGACACCGATGCCGGTCAGGGGCGCGATCGCCTCATGGCCGTTACAGCAGGTCTGATAGAGCGAACGCACCCTGATGTTATTGTTAGCGATAAAAGCAGCCAGCGACTCATAATCCGCGCCGATGGCACCTTCATGCAGGACGAACATCAGATCAATGACGTAATCGCGATCGCGCAACCAGAGCAGCGAATCGCAAAAGCCGGGAAAATTGACCGCCTCATCGTTCAGTATCATAACCCGGTCGTACACCGGACGAGCCAGACGTTCAATTTCATCGATTTGCCAGGGCTCACCGTAAAGATCGACGATTTGATTGAAGGAAAGTCCCTGCAGTACACTCTCCTCAACACCAAAAAGATCCGCCATAATCGGCAGCAGCGTCGTTTTTGAATGGTTATAGAGATAGTCGAGCTGATCGTTGGCAATGCCGCCTTTGCTGTCGACAACGAGCACGAGGGCATTGTTCACCGACGCATCGGCATAGCGGATATAGCGAAACAAAACCCTGACCTCTACCTGCAGAGCCGGATTGACCGAATCGCTATAGACCAGGGTCAGCGAATCGCAGAGGGAGCGACTGCTGTCGCTGAGCACGATGCGGTTGTCGTCAATGGCGATTTGCGCCGTTATGCAATGCCAGCTGCCGGCATCGTCGTTATCGATCCATACCGGCAGGGTATCTCCGGGCCGCAGGGTATCCGTTGGTTGATCGGTGAGAACAGGGATTTTGTTCATCCGAATCAGAAGCGGTTGGTCATTATCGAGATCGCTTTCCTTTAGCGCCAACACCACCGGTTCATAACCGCTCTTGCTACCGCTCAGGGTATAGCCGGCCAGGCTTTTGCGCAGGTTTTCGCGATTAATGAACGGTGAATATTGATATGCCGGTTTGCTTTTGGCCACGATGTGGCCATCCAGGACTGTAAACGAAGAAATACCGTGAAAATTGGGGGTTTTCATGACGCTGAAATAGCGACCAGCCGGCAGCATCGCCGGTAGCTGTAAGCGCTGCCGGCCGCGCTCGAGCTCGTATTCTGCCAGCCGCCGGCCGAGGAGATTGTACATCACAATCGTGCCACGAGAAGAAGCGAGATGGTAGTCCAGACCATCGAGGAGATCAAAGGCTTGTGGCAGATTTTCAGGTGTATGGATAGCAGTGAGAGTAAGGATAAATTCACCGTTTTCATCTGTTATAGCGGTTTGGCAATAACCGTCGGCACCGGTAAGGGTAACCTCAGCGCTGGAGACGGGCTGGTGCCGGTAGTTGATGATTCTGGCGGTCAGGACCTGACCGGCCGCCAGCCCTGCGTCAATCACCATGCAGAAGAAAAACACAACTAATGCAATGAGAATTTTAAAATAGTGGATCATATAAACCTGATTTTATTTACTATGGCATCAATGAGCAAGGAAATCATCGTTAGACAATACAGGTAAAATGTATTCTCCGCACGAATGCGTTCCTGTCTTTTTGTATTACCGTATTGTACAGGATTTCAGGTTGTTTTGCAACAAATTTTGTCGGTGAAATATATATACCAACATTATTGTAAAACTTTTTGTATTGTTGTTGACGGCGGATGAAACGGATTGCGCGGATTCACTTTGGGTTTCATGGATCACCCATACCCCCCCGGGAAAAACCGTTCGTCGTTCCGCCTTGCCCTTCTGTGTCAGTTATACGCCCGACGTTCTTGGTGACACACATGTCCCTTATTGCCGATCTCGATTTTTTTTTGGCAGAGCAGCCAACAGGACTATCTTCAACGCTATAAATCCACGGTCACAGGCATCCTTCAGGGTGACCTTCAGCCCGGGTGGGCGGACCCGGCCTCTTCGGCAATACCGCCCATACCCACCGGGTCGATGCTATGCTCTATTATT
>CAZSOP010000254.1:0-6511 GCA_964608385.1 uncultured Cytophagia bacterium | reverse complement strand
GATACTCAAGTGACCATTCATAAATTAATATTTTTGCTTTTCGCTTTATTGCCGGCGATTCTGGCATTTTCGCAAAGCAGTGATATTAAAATCCTGTCTGCCCGGGATAACGGCCTGATTGTGGAATTTTCACCACAGGAATGGCAGCAATACACCAAGAAGCATGATAATAAAACATATTCAAAGTTTGCTTTCAAAGGCGCAGAGATGATGGGCGAGCCCGGATCGCCTCAAATTCCGGTCAAAGTGTTCACACTGGGAATTCCCGAAAACGCATCCACCGAGATCGAAATTGTCGATTTGACATTCGAAAAAATCAACAATGCTCTCCTGTTACCGGTACCGTTTTCCTCCAACAAATCCCTTGGCACAACCTATAGTTATCAGCCTGAACAAAGCATTTACGCTTCTACCGATGCCATTCCGGCGGATAATGTTGTTACCGGCGACCCCTTTATTTTCCGCAGCCAAACCGTACAAAAATTGGTTTTGCAACCCCTGCAATTTTTCCCCGCGCAAAAAAAGATAAAAAAAATCAACCGGATGATCATACGAATAGGATTTTCAAATCACCATAGCCGTCCATTTCAGCCGATGAAAGATGAACACTTTTATAAGAACCTGCTGAATTATGAACAAGCAAAAAAATGGCGCCACAGTCAACCCTTACCCAAACGTTCCACCTATAAACTGGACCCCGATGACTGGTACAAGCTCACCATAGAAGGTGATGGAAGCGGTGGAAAAGAAGGGATTTATAAGGTTACGGCATCCCAACTGCAGGACGTCGGTATTCCTATCGGTTCCATAGATCCCCGTACTCTGCAGCTGTTTAACAATGGTGGTAAACCCTTGCCCGTGGACATCAGCACACCACGCCCGGATAGTTTGATCGAAAACCCAATCCAGGTTGTTGGTGAAGATGACGGCGCCCTGAATGACGGTGATTATATTCTGTTCTACGGACGATCCCTTGAAGGTGTGGAATATGATAAAAGCAAAGGGGAATACTATCATTATATTAATCCCTATTCCTATGAAAATGTATACTGGCTGACATTTGGTAAAGGTGCCGGCAAAAGAATCACAAAACGCCCCTCTCTGTCTACTGAGGGTCTCACCCCCGAACCCGGTTTTCGTCAAACCGTTTTTTGGGAACAGGAAAAACACAACGTCTTTGGTTCCGGCAGAGACTGGTTTGGATATCAAATGGGTAAAATTCAAAAATCATTTACCCACACCTTTGATACACCGGATGCTACGTCAGATGACAGTACAATCGTCCGGCTTCAATTAGCGGTTGTCACCAACGGTCTGCATCCCTTTCGCTTTTTTGTGAACGAGACCTTTCTTTCCGAAACCAGTATCCGGGGATACTCCACCAGGAACAACTATAATTATGTTCTGGACGATGTAGCCTTGAGCAAGCAGAACCTCATAGACCGCGATCAAAGCAATCTGGTGATCGAATACCCCGTAGAATCGGATTTGTTCATCTCCTACGTCGATTGGGTAGAGATAGAATACGACCGTCAATTTATCGCCAAAGATGAACAGCTTGTTTTTACCAGTCCGCCGAAAAACAAAATTGCACATTATCAAATCGAGGGGTTTGCCGGCAATGATATTCGTATCCTCGATATTTCAGACATTTCTTCCATTGAAGAAATCGAAAACACCCTCATTCAGAACAAAAATGTATCATTCGCCGAGCAGGCGGCCGATTTAGTTCCGACAAAATATATTGCCTTTACCCCGGCTGCTTATCGTTCTGTGTCCAGAATTGAAAAAAAAGATAGAACGGATTTGCGCTCTGCCCGCTCTGCGGATTATATCATCATCACGCACGAAAAGTTTATTCAACAGGCACAAGAGTTGGCAAGTCTGAGAGAGACTTATTCAACTCAACGTCTCGAAACACAAGTTGTAACGATATCTTCGGTTTTCAATGAATTTGGCTGGGGCATTCCGGATGTCGTTGCCATCAGAGATTTTCTCGCCTGGGCTGATAAACACTGGAATGCTCCCCAATACGTTCTCCTTTTTGGGGATGGACACTATGATTATAAAAATATTTTAAAATTCAATACACCAAATCTTATTCCCCCTTATGAGACCACAGACCGTCATGAAAATTATTCCAGAACGTCTGATGATTGGTTTACCTATACGAAAGGAACCACTACCGGCATGCAGATGGCAATCGGACGGATACCGGTTCAATCGATTGCTACGGCGCAAGCGGTTGTGCAAAAAATCATAAAATATGAAACGGATGAAAGCTTTGGCGACTGGCGTAAAGTGTTGACCATAATAGGTGATGATGAGCTGGGAGAATATGGAGAAGAACTGGAGCACACCCGCCAGGCAGAAACACTTGCTGAAAGTCATGTTCCGTCGACTTTTGATATCGAAAAAATTTATCTCATGGAATACCCGGCGGTTCGTACGGCAAGCACAACAGGAATAACCAAACCAACGGCAACCGAAGATCTTTTACACCGGATTAATCGGGGTACTCTGGTTTTGAACTTTATCGGACATGGCAATGATGAACTCTGGACCCATGAACACCTCCTAACCAGAACAAGCGATTTCGACCGTATTCAAAACGAAAATCGCCTTCCTTTAATTGTCGCCGCCACTTGCGAATTTGCTTACTGGGATCAACCACAAAAACAAAGCTTTGCCGAAGATTTACTCAATGTCGCCGGCCGTGGTGCGGTAGCCCTCATCGCCTCCTCGCGAGCAGCTTTTTCCTCCGATAATGCCGCCTACAACTATGCACTTTATGATAAACTCTTTTCACCCTATCAAAGCAGCGGCATGACCGAGAGGATCGGAATGGCCTCTCTGCTGGCAAAACAAAACACATTGAGCCGCGACAACAAAGAAAAATACCATGTTTTCGGTGACCCCACTATGAGATTGCGCGCTCCCCGTTACCGCGCAATTATCGAAACCATTAAACCGGATACCATCCAGGCCTTACGAAAAACCAAAGTGTCCGGATACATTGAAAAAAATAATGCCCTATGGAATGATTATAATGGTAAAATTTATCTGCGGATTATGGATTCCAAAAACAGGAAAACCTACGAGACAGAGGGAGGCTTGTCAATCAGCTACCTGCTACCCGGCAATGGACTCTTTCGCGGGAGCGCTGACGTTGAAAATGGACATTTTGAGGCGGACTTTATCGTACCCAAAGACATATCCTATGGAGGATCGCAAGGCAAAATCAGCCTCTATTTCTGGAATCAGTCGGCAGAAGGAACCGGTTATAAAGGAAAATTGATGGTCGGGGGTACAGCAAAAAATCTGATCGATCACACCGGCCCCTACATACGCGCCTATTTTCATCAACCCAATTTTTCTGCTGGAGATTATATACGGCCCAGCGATACATTGCATGTAGAAATCAGCGATTCTCTCAGCGGTATCAATATTACCGGTGAAATCGGCCACCAAATCACCATGACCTTTGACAATGATATCTTGAATTCGAGAAATATTACCGATTTTTTTGAATATAATCCAAACAGTTATATCACCGGGAAAATACACTACCCTCTCTATAATCTCTCGCTGGGCAAGCATCAGGTGGAAATTAAAGCATGGGACAATTCGAACAACTCTTCTATCTATGAAACCTGGTTTACGGTTGTTGAAGATTCAATCCTGAAAATCCGCGACCTGCTAACCTACCCGAATCCGATGATCGAAGAAACAGCGTTTTGTTTTGAAATCACTCAAGATGCAACCGTTTCAATTAAGGTATTCAGCCTGGCGGGAAGGCTATTAAAAACATTTCATCCGATTTATACTCAGGCCGGTTATAACGTTCTGCCCGAACGCTGGAACGGCACAGACGAGGAAGGTGACTATCTCGCCAATGGTGTCTATCTCTATAAATTAACCGCAAAATCATTCTGGGAAGGCAAGGAACATAAAATCAACAAAATCGGGAAAGTCATTATCGCACGTTAGCCCCTGATTTTAAGACGTGCTGAATCTCATGGACAAACCGCCTTTTGGCGGTTTGTATCCACCTCATATAAGCTTCATAGCTAATATTCCGGGACAAGGCGTCATCAATACTTTCCCGGTCGAATCGATTCGCCGCCCTACCCAGTTTCGCATTATTATTTAAATCATATGCATTGATAATCTGATCATAGTGCTTTGAAACCGGAATGACCACGATCGGCTTTTTCAAACAAAGTGCCTCACAGGCAGTTTCAAATCCTCCGGTGGTAATTACAGCTTTTGAAGTTGCCATGGCCTCTAAAAAACGATCGCCATTTAACTGATAAAAGGTTAAATTTTCAAGCGCTTCAAGTCTCTCCGGCACCTTTGGCCGATCCCAAAAACATATACTCTTCAGATCGGGATTTTTTCGATGAAGCGAAATGATGTCGCAGCTATAGCCGTCATTTAAGATATAAAAGAGATAATGACCGTAATTCCGAACGGTTAATTTCAGGATATAATCGCGTAACAAAGGCGGCATAACAACAATCTTCTTGTCACGGTTGCCGGATAAGGGATAAAACGAAAGCGCTAAAAGCCGTTCTGCCCCGATTGCTGTAATTCGTGTAACAATTTTTGCCGCCCATTTGTTTATTACCCGTCCCGGAGGAAATCGAAAGCCAGGATGAAGGAACAAATACTGATGCCCGATACAAATAACAGGACTTTGCGGCCGGCATAAAAACGCATAGATGCCCGCAAGCGGCTCAAAAAAATTGATGATAATATCCGGGCGTATTTTTTGTACCGTTTTTTGCATACAGCGTACGGACTTGATATAACGACCGATATGCCAACATGCTGACAGCAAAGAAGCAAAAGCTTTAATCGAACGATTTTGTGAATCCCGAATATAATTTGGACTGTCGTAATAGATAAGAGTTGTATCTATTTTTTTAATAAAATAGTCGGGAATCGTTCTTTGCGGACTCTGTCCGGCCATGACGCCGACAAGTTTATGCCCTGCGGCGTTTAAAATTTCCTCTAATGCCAGCGCCTGTGTCAGGTGACCTCTGCCCTCGCCCTGTACAATGAATAAAAATTTCATCTCGTTTTTTTTCATAAACAAAAATCCGAAACCTATACAGCTGTAACAAATTTGACAAATAAATTGGTTGATAAACCGGGATCTATTTATTATATATTAAAACGTTGTTAGATTGAAATCTCATCTAACCGGTATGCTCTATCCTTTTGAATCTCTCAGATCCGAAACGAAACACCACGAAGAAATGGTTTAGTCGATGTATTTTGATCCGGCATTTTTTAACTATGTTTATATATTGGCAATATTCCTCTTATATGCTGAAATTCACTTTCGTGTGAAAGGGTTGTTTAATCGTTTATTTGTAAAAGAACCTGAAATGATAGCGGATGTTCCGCATCGCATTCAACCTGGAAACGCTATCCCCGTTTTGATTCTTATTAACGATGCCCATCTCTACCCGATCACCTTGCTTACCATCGATATTAATATAAGCATAATGGATAAAAAATATCACAAAAGATTCAAGTATGGCGAATTCATCGATCAGCCTCTGGTGTATAAAATTCTTGATTTCAATCTCCCGGAGCGCCGTTTGACAACAGCCCGTATTGACGTCTCCTTTATTTATGAACAGAATGGCAAACAAAAAATTTGTCATAACGATAATTATCGGCACTCCAGCCATGCACCACTCAAAACCACCATTGATGAACACCCCCTGCCCCGACTGGAAAACTGGTACTATGGTGACCTGCATTATCACAGTTACTATACACGCGACCAGGTGGAATTCGGCGCACCGATAGAGGCCGCCAAGATCATGGCCGAAGCAATGGGATTGCATTTTATCGGCTGTACTGACCACTCTTATGATCTGGATGATCAGCGGGAAAACTATCTTCAAAATGATCCCGAATTATTAAAGTGGGCTGACTTGTGGCGGACTGCGGAAATGCTTAACCGGAATAATAATTCGTTCGTTGTTCTCGCCGGTGAAGAACTTTCTGTCGGCAACCGCTATAAAAAAAATGTACATTTGCTCATTTTCAACAACAAATCCTTCATACATGGATCGGGGGACGGTGCTGAGAAATGGTTTGCCAATAAACCGGAAAACCAAATACCCTCAGTGCTGGAAACCCTGGACAATGAAGCCCTGGCATTTAGCGCTCATTCGGCTACCCTGCCTCCGCTTTCACAACGCCTGCTGATTAATCGTGGGAAATGGAGTAACACAGATCACCGTTATCCCCGCTTAAACGGTCTCCAATTTTGGAATGGCCACAACATAAAATCTTTTGAAAAAGGCAAAGAAAGCTGGATTCAACTACTCCTCATGGGACACAAAAAGACCATAATAGCCGGAAATGACGCCCATGGTAATTTTAGTCGATTTCGGCAAATTCATATACCGTTTTTTTCATTGAAGGAGAACGAACACGAGATATTCGGAGGTGTAAAAACCGCTATCTTGACAAAAAAACCACTGTC
>CAZSOP010000253.1:0-6525 GCA_964608385.1 uncultured Cytophagia bacterium | reverse complement strand
TGACAGAGATTGGTGCGGGGTGATCCTCCGCGGGCTGCGCGAGCTCTTTCGCTTTCTATTTTTTAACTTCTGCCCTTTTGAGAGGTCAGAAGATTGAAGAAAAATCCGTGGCGATGAAAGGCGAAAGGATCTCGCTCCGCAGAATGTTGGGAAAATATATTCACAAAGAGTCACTGTTGCGGGAAGCCGAGCTGTAGAGATAGAGGCTGCCGGCCAGCCAGACGATATCTTCCGCCAGTTTTTGCAGGCCGACGCGGGCGCCTTCGGTTGAGGTGGTGTGACAGCCGCAGCTGATATCGAGTCCGCGAACCATGGCCGAGGCGATGGCGATGATAAAGACCACATTCATGGCGGCGATCCACAATGCGGCGCCTTTGAGCCATTTACCCAATAGTATGGCGAGGCCGCAGATCACTTCGAGCCAGGGTAAAACAGCGGACATGAGGCTGACCAAAATCCAGGGCAGAATGGCATAATTGTCGATATTGACGGCAAAGGCGGCGGGATTGATCAGCTTGACAATGCCAGAATAGATGAAAACCGCTGCCAGGATGATGCGTATGAGCCAAAGAAGGATTTTTTTCATTTGCTCGTCCCCCTTTCCGTTTCATACCCGGCTTTTTTCCAGCCTTCGATACCCGGGTGGTAAACCGCCACTTTTGCAAAACCGCGGTAAAAAAGTTCCCATGCCAGCAACCCTGCGAGATCGCATGAAGGATTCCAGCAATAGGTAACGACCCAGTCGTCGCCGGAAAGAGAATCAATAGTTGTCTGATAATCCATTATTCGTTCAAAGGGAATATTAACGGCACCGGCGATGTGTTCATCCCGAAAGTCTTCGGACAAACGGGCATCAACAACGATGGCATTTTGTTGTTCAAGCGCTCTGGCCTGCCGGGTATTGATCGCCAGCGGTTCCTGTAAAGTGATGTTTTGCTGCGAAACCGCCGCCAGAACAGAGTCGGCGGCAGAATTCGATCCGGGTCGCTGCCAGCTCACCTCGGCGCTGCAAGGGTGAAACAACAGCGTTAACATCCCCAGTAGCAGGGAGAGAGCAAGTATATAGAACAGTTGTTTTCCGGTCTTTCTGTCGATTTTGATCATCTGTTGTGTCGTATCGCTTTTTTATTGTCCCCTCTTTTCCACACTATTGGGCTCAAGCAGGGGGATTTTTATCATTTTACGGTGTCCATTCACGTCAATATGCAATTTTCATGCCTGTTAAATACCGGCACTCTTTTTCATAGTCGGTTGACTTTACTCTTTCGACGAAATCTGTGTAATCTGTGAAATCTGTGGTTTCTTTTGTCTCCGCAATGAACTGGAATTAAAATGCTTTGCCGATATCGACGATCAGGCGATGGTATTTAAAATAGACCACGATCATAATCAATACAAAGCCAAAGACGGCGATATAGTTTTGGATGCGTTTGTTGGCATAATTTTGCATGATTTTTTTGTTGTTGAGTGTAATAAACAGTCCGATCGCCACGGCCGGAACGGCAAAAAGCGTTGCGGCCTGTGCCAGTACCAGGGCGTAGACGATATTGCCGCGAAAAAAGACGGCGACAGTCATTCCCACCAGCATAATGAGAACGGTAAAAATTTTCGGCCATTTTTCCTGCATGGTGCGGCCGAGTCCGAGGCCGTCGGCGAGCAGGCCGCCGCCGATGACGGCATTGACGGTCAGGGATGAAAACGCAGCCGCCCAGAGACCGAGACTAAAGACATACTTTGCCGAGACGCCGAACAGGGCTTCGAGCTGAACCGCCATATCGCCGGCGGTTGCAATGGTGATGCCCTCTTTCGAATGCAGGGCCGCTGCCGATGTGATGATGATCAGCATGCTGATACCGGCCAGCGTTGCCGTGCCGGCGATGGTATCGCGGGTTCCGGTGCCCAGGTCTTTGGCTTTCCAGCCCTTGTTCTGCACCAGATAGGCCTGATATAGCGCAGCATGCAGACAAAAGGTGGTGGCGATAATGGCCGACATGTCATCGAGGCTGCCCCTGGGAATGCCGGGCACAAATCCCTCAGCAGCATGTATCAGATTTGGTTTGGCAAAAATCAGGTTGGCCAGAAATGCCGCAATCATGGACAATACCAAAACCATCATCAATTTTTCCAGAATGGAATATAAATTTTTGGCAAAAAAGATCAAAATGATGGCTGCGCCGGTAAAGAGAAAGGGCCAGACGATTTCAGAAATGCCGGTAATGGTTTGCATGGCGGTGGCGACGCCCAGATTGTTGCCGAATTCGAAACTCGCCGCCATGAGAAAACAGGAGACGCCGATCAGGGCGGCAAACCAGCGGCCGTAATTGTCGGCGATCACCTGCAGCATCGATTTTTCCTGCGACACCCCGAATCGTGCCGCCATGGTGGAATACATGGCCATGGCAATGCCGGCCAAAACGATGATCCACATGAGCTCATAGCCGTAAACCTGACCGATTCTCGATGATACGGTAATGCTTCCCGGTCCCAGCACCACGGAAGCCATAATAAAACCGGGTCCGATTGTTTTGAGAAGGGTAACGAGTTTTTTGTTCATAGAACTGCTCCCGAATCAGAGTGTTTTTGCCTGTTTTTTCAATCGCCCCTTACAGAATATAAAAATAATCGGCTTAATCTCAATCAAAATTTTTCAATATTTTGCTTTGTAAAGCGGTTTACTTTTTTTAAATTTTGGGAATAATAGAGTCTTTTTTGGGGTTTACTAAACCTACGGCCTGAATATATTTTTTAACAATACAATTAATCAAACATAAGGAGATGAACCCATGATTGCACAAGAGATGGAAAAGGAGCTCAATGAGCAGATTAACCGCGAACTTTACTCGTCCTATCTGTATCTGTCGATGGCAACCTTTTTGGCAGAGAAGAATTTAGATGGAATGGCTCAGTTTATGAAAGTGCAGGCCAGGGAAGAGGTCGAGCACGCCATGAAGATTTATCATTATATCGAAGAGCAGGGCGGACGCGTTTTGCTCAAAGGCATCGACCAGCCCCCGTCTGATTTTACCGATCCGCTGACCATTTTTGAAAAATCCCTTGAGCACGAAAAATTCGTCACCAGGAGCATTCACGATCTGGCTTCCCTGGCGGTCGACAAAAAGGATTATGCCACCAAAGCCTTCCTCGACTGGTTTGTCACCGAGCAGGTTGAAGAGGAAGCCAATATGGATGGTATTGTCAACAAGCTGAAGATGATCGGCGACAAAGGTCATGCCCTGCTGATGATCGACGCCCAGCTCGGCAAGCGCGAGGAACATTAAAATTTTATATTTTGTGATTAAAGCCCTTTGGTGATGATGCCAAAGGGCTTTTTGTTTTCAGTCAGTCCCTATTCCCGTTTGTAGTCCCGCCTTCAGGCGGCATCTCCCCACAAGGAAATATTTTTACAAAGAGCTGAATTTTTACAAAAGCGCCTATTTGTTATGCACCCCGGATCAGCATAAATAGGCCCGCACAAAGGCACGGAGCCGCAAAGAATGTAGCTGTGCTTTTATTACATCAGGAGTGCAACGCCTTTATGTGTTGCCAGGGGTGTTGCCTAAAGAGCAGAGCGTTGAAACGAACGCTTTCGTCCTGGCGGCAGACCGCAGGGGCGGAAGACAAGAACCAATCCAGCCCCCGCCAGGGGGCGGTAGCATCCAGCCTCGGGCGTAAGCCCGTGGGCTGGAGGAAAAAACAACCCAAGCCCCCGCCGGCCGGCGGGGTGCGAAAGAGAACCCGCACCAGGATGTTCAATTTCTCCCATTTCTATAGATCATCGGGCAGAGGCCGGACAGCATTGTCCGCACCGGGCAATGATGCCCTTACATCTAAACCTTATAAACCTTATTAAGAACGGGATAAAAAATTGAAAATTTTTTATTTATATCAGATTCCGGCCGGAATAGGGTAATATGCTAAATTCAGGAGGAAACAATTGGCTATTAAGGTTGGAAAGATTGAAATAAGGTCAAAACACAGATTGAATCGCGGTTACCGTTCTCCGACGGGTGCTGCATTGTTGCGGTTCTGTCTCTTGACTCTGGATGCTATGAACCGCCTGGTCTTTCCTTTGCGCCTGGTTAATGCGATAACTGAACTATAAATAATCGCACCCTTTCGCCACCCCTGACACCGGACTAAAGTCCGGCAAGGATTGGGGTGGTCATGGAACCACGCGCTAAAGCGCGTGGCTATGAAAGAAGAGATTGAGATTGTGGAAAAACATTTAAAAATCTTGTTTCAATGAAATTGCTTTAGCGATTTTTACTGCTGATCAAGGGTAGGCAGTTCCGCCTACTTTTAAAGGCCGACATGTTAACTTAAACACCTGCTTGGCCGGGGGTGTTGCATAAAGAAGCAGAGCGTTGAAACAAACGTTTTCGCCCTGGCGGCAGACCGCCGGGCCGGAAGCCAGGAACCAATCCAGCCCCCGCCAGGGGGCGGTAGCATCCAGCCTCGGGCGTAAGCCCGTGGACTGGAGGAAAAAACAAACCAAGGGGCTGTATCAAAAGAGTTGATAAAAAGAATTGATAATCCAATGATATCAAAATCTGTGCAAGAATATTCATCATCACTCTTGATTTAGGGCCGGCTAAAACCGCAGAGAACGCTGAGCAACGCTGAGAAAGAATCAAACATCCTGTTGATTGGCCATTGGTTGTTTTTGATGGCTTTTTCAATCAATCTGTAAAATATTCAGAAGAATCTCTACCATCATAAATTATATCTTTCATTTCTCTAATCTTTTCTCTGCGACCCTCTGGGTCCTCGGCGGTTTTTAATCCTTTAGAAACCTAAAAATAGTATTATTGATACTTTTGATACGGTCCTAAGATTGTCCGCACCGGGCAGGGATGCCCGGTGCGATCTTTGGAAGGTGCGGGCTGGTAGCTATGTTTTCCTTGCTGTCAGACCGCCCGCTTGCATTTTACCTATAAACCTCTTATTTTATATAGAGATATTTATCAATCATCGAGGATTTTGTCATGTCAAAAAAAGCGCTCTATTATAAAAAACTCGACAATAAAAATGTGCGCTGTGAACTCTGTCCGCATTTCTGTAAAATTGCCGATGGCGAGGTGGGCAAGTGCGGGGTGCGCTATAACGATGGCGGTACGCTAACGAGTCTGGTCTATGAACACGCCATTGCCAGCCATGTCGATCCGATCGAAAAGAAACCGCTTTTTCACGTTTTTCCGGGATCGCGATCCTTTTCCATCGCCACCGTGGGGTGTAATTTTTTCTGCAAGTTCTGCCAAAATTACGATATTTCCCAGGTGCGGCCGCGCGACCATCTCAATGTGCCCGGCCGGCATTTTTCGGTCGAAGAGGTGGTTCGTACCGCAAAGCAGAACCGCTGTAAAACCATCGCCTGTACCTATACCGAACCGACCATTTTTTACGAGTATGCCCTTGATATCGCCAAACGCGCTCAAGAAGAGGATATTCATACGGTACTGATTTCCAACGGCTATATCAGCGAAGCACCGATAGACGAAATCGCGCCCTATATCATGGCGGCCAATATCGACCTGAAAAGCTGGGATGCCGGTTTCTACCGCGACTGGGTCGACGGCAAGCTGGAGAGCGTCTTGAAAGCGCTGAAGCGCTATAAAGCGCGCGGCGTTTGGCTGGAAGTCACGACGCTGCTCATTCCCGAGTTGGTGGATAAAGAGGACGATCTCAAACAGATCGCCGAGTTTATCGGCAGCGAGCTCGGTGAAGAGACGCCGTGGCATATCAGCCGTTTTTTTCCGCATTATCAGAGCCTGGACCTGTCACCGACCTCCGTCGAGAGCCTGAAACGGGCGCGGCAAATCGCCCTGGACGCAGGATTGCACTATGTCTATAGCGGCAACCTGCCCGGCGATGACGGCGAAAGCACCTACTGTTATCAGTGCGGTGAAAAAATCATCTCGCGTTACGGATTTGAGGTGAGCGAAAACAAAGTGTCCGAATCCACCTGTCCGGCCTGCGGTGCAAAGATCGACGGGGTCGGATTTTGAGCCGTTTTTACGACCCGTCGATACAGGCCCGTCCCAGTTTCCAGGTAAAATTTTTATTGCTGTAGACGAGTTCGAATGAACCGGCATCGCGGGTGGAGACGTGAAAGTGATACTCCTTGTCGCGGCCGGCGGCGTGGTTCCATACGCCGTGAATCTGGGCAATGCGATAGGCCCGCTGCCGCCAGCGAAAGCGCAGCGGCCGGATGGTTTGACCGTCAAAATGTCCGATCACCTCGATCGGTTCTTCAATTTCCTCGAACGTCATGGTTATTCCTAAAAAGGTGACATAATGTACACCTTTATAGTAATCATTCTTTTTTATTCAAGCAAGCGGTTTTTATCGACAGAGAGGTTGTTTTCGTACTTTTTTCTCATTCCAGCGCTCTGAGGGTGTGTGAAAATGGAGTCATTTTTATCAATTGTGTTTTATTTGACAAGGGACAAACCCTGAAAAGCACGAAGAACAAAGGTTCTTCCGAATAATGAGTACTTTTTTAACCGCTGAGAAAACGCCAAGAAA